>CBKYSX010000210.1:0-6866 GCA_966690745.1 uncultured Ardenticatenales bacterium | reverse complement strand
CAGCTATAATCAGCATTTACCGGAATAAAAGCGCGGAATCAACATTCCAACCTACCAAAAACAGGGGCGGGTCACAGATTTATCTGTGACCCGCCCCTGTTTTACGTATGAGGGTTGCCCCGCGAAACAACACGCCCTATTTCTTGCGCTGGACGAGATAGACCGCGCCCGCCGCCACGATTCCCCACAGTGCAAGCGCGACCTCCCACTCGATGCCGCCCGACGTACTGTTAAACTCGCGCAACTCAATCGCGGTAGGCGGCGGCGCAACCGTCAGAGTCAGGCGCGTCAACAGCGTGGCTTCGTCCCGGTCATTGCTCCCAATGCAGACGTTGCCCGGGTAAATGCCGGGGGCAAGCCCTGCACTATCATAGGTCAGCGTCACTGTATCGCTCTCGCCCGGTGCGGCATTACCAATTGTCGGGGTAAGTGTCAGCCAGGGAATGTCCACCGCGCCCGGACAACCGTCGCCCCCCATCGCCACGCTGTCCAGCTCGGTAAGAGACCATTCAAGGTCGTCCGTGCCCACATTTTCAATCGTCAGCGTATCTGTGGTGACCTGCGGCGGCATGTTGTGCAACTCGTCAAAGGTCAGGGGACTGGCTTCGATGTCTGGTTCTAACACCATCTCGCCAAACAGTACGCCATATGTGCCTTCGTAGCCGTGACTGGAAGAATTATTGACGCTGGCGATTTCCACACGGCTAATTCCGCCGGGGTAGGTCAGACCCAGGAACGTACCCGCCGGTCCCACGCTGTCAAGGTGCTGTTGTGCCACCAGATTGTCCTCGCCATCATAAAATTGTATGTTCATCGCCGAAGGCAAGTAGAAACTGGCTAAGTCCAATCCGACCGCGGACACCGTTGGCGAAAAGACAAGCAGGTGCGGCTGTTGCCAGGCAAAGGCACCCACCCAACTATTCAGCGTGTTTGTGTACCCTTCCGGATGGTACAACAGGCAAAAGTTCCCCGCGCACGTCGGAATGTTAGAGCGTGCCGTAATCCCCGGCAGAATGTCGCCGGGGTTGTAGCAATTGTTGTCCGACGTGCTGTTAAGCGGTGTCGGTAGCCCGATGGCTGAAGGACAGGAGCCATCCCAATCTTCAAAAGGCAATCCCGGGTTCTGCGTGGTAAAGAGGGTGCGGTCCGTGAAAATCGTCACGCCCCCGCCCATTCCCGTTTGCTTCAAGGCGGGGGCTTCCGCCGCGCCCGCCACCAATGTGCCCGTCCACAACAGCACCAGGCTACTGATGAACGTAGAGATGAACACGATAAGCCATTTCCGTAGCATGATTGCACATCCTTTATGCGTTCGTCTGACTTTGGTTGTCGCGTAAAGTAAGGAGGAAACGGGAAAGGCGTAACCTTTCCCGTTTCCGCTTACCCCTAACGTTTTACTTTCTAATCAGGGGCAGATACGTCTTGAATCCGCCGCCCGAAGCCATGTCTACCCATATCGAATCCTGTGCTATATGGGATTCGTTGCCCGCCGCGTCACGGAATTTGACGTAAACGGTGGCGAGGTACGCTCCATTGGGATCGCGCTCACGGGATTCCCCTTCTTCCACTTTCCACTCAAACTCAATGTTGCCGCCCGTGGGAACCCACACGCCTCCCGTAAAATCAGGGAAGTTAGAAACCATCACATGGCTGACACCACTTATCACCGTGCGTTCGTCTACAGGCGGAATCTGGTCACTCTCAATATGGTCATCGCTGGGGGCATCCGAAGATTCCAGCGACAGAATCACATCATCATCCGATGTCGTTCCCGCATCCTGATTGATAACGAACTGCCCTTGCGGTGCAATCGGGTCTTCTTTCGGTGTAACACAGGTGGTTTCATCACTGCCGCTTTCGCGCAGGTCGGCGTTCACGGTCACCACACGGTAGCAATACTCGGTATGGTTGTAGACCACATCAATATAGACTTTAATGCCCGGGTTGGTCTGCCCGACTTGTACGAACGGACCATTAATATCATTCCCACGGAATACCTTGACATGCCCGCCCGGTCCCGGGTCGTTGAAGGTCAGCCACACCCGTTCCGACCCTGCCCAGCCCGTTACCATCACCGGGCGAACCGCATCATCCATCGGGTTGGCTTGTGGGGATGCACCCCGTTGATATTCCGACCCGTCACTTTCACCGCCATTGTCCGTATCGGAATCCAACGGATGAGTGCCGATTTGGAATTCAAGGAAGGTCAGCAATCCGTCCATATCGTCATCAGAATTAGAGGGGTTCGGTCGTTCCGGGTCCAATCCATTGTCATCTTCCCAATGGTCGGGCAACCCATCCTGATCGGTATCCGTGCCGCGATCCAGATAGAAGGAAAGACGGGCGCGGCGGACGTAATCGCCATGCAGGGGGGAGGTTCCTTCGGCATCAATGACGACTTGATAACTCCCCGGTTGGCTGGTGAAGTAGAAGGTGGTGCCATAGAAGCCATCGCCCGCGCTACCATCCCCATGCAAGCCGTCATCATGATAGGTCACAGGGTATTCCGTCCCCGCCGGATTGGTGACAATCCCTGTCACGGTGGCTCCGGTCAACGGTTGGCTATCCGAGAGGCTGACCAGAATGGGCATCGGTCTGCCGATGTATCGCTCTTCGGGGGCTAACCCCAGAAACGCTTTCATAATCAGGTCACTACGAACTGCCGCCTCAACCAGATAGTCGAATTGGTAATCTCCCTCTGGCGCGAAGGTCGTTCCGTCGGTCACGCCTGGCGGGGTGTAGAAAACCCGTACAGTCCAAGTGCCTTCCATGGGCGACGGGACGCGCCACAGGGTATGGCGGGCATCGCCGCGTGTCAGCGGAACGTTGACCCCATCGGGACGCACCAGCCGCAAATCCGCACCCAGACTGCCTTCCGCCGATTTCACCACGAACACCGCTTCACTGACGCTGGCATCCACATGAATATCATGTTCATGCACCTGTGGTCCATAGGGCAGGGTGTCGCGGGCGGAATAAATCTGTTGTTCCAGCGCAATCGTTTCCGCCACCACCCGGTAAATCTCCGCCAATTCGTGGCTTAATTCAATCCCTGCATCTCCGCCAAATTGAGCTAAGCCTTCGCCCGCATACTCATACGTACCGTTCGTCGCATTTGCCAGCTTCTGCATTGCCTGTTGGTCGGCATCAGGACCCAATGCAACGGCATGAATGGTCGGTACATCCTCGCCATCCGCTACCCGTGCATCATACTCAACGATGAAATCCTCAATCGTCGGGGTTTCGGTCTCCATGCCATCCGAGAGCAGGAAGATATGCCAGGGATGGTCCTCATCTCCGGTAGCATCGAATTCTGCCAACGCCTCTTCCAGCGCATTGCCAATCCCCGTACCACCGAACGCCGTCCAATTTTCAATTACGGTAAAGGCATCATCGCGCAAATCGGTCGTCCAGGATTGCAGAGTAGGGTTGACAACCGCTTGATTGTTGTAGCTGACCAACCCGAACTGGTCGCCACTTTCCCACGAATCTACATAAAGGCGGGCGGCTTCCTGCGCGGCTTCCAACTTGCCCGGAAAATCGTTCATACTGCCCGAACGGTCTGCCACAACAATGTTATCGGATTCAATCGCACCGTTGTACAGCACCGCATTGGCTTCGATGTCGCTTATGGTCGTACCCGCCGCCACCGTATCGTTGGATACCGTCAAAGCGTAACTGCCGGTAGCGGTTTGGGTGGGTGCACGGAGCAACAGCCAGTATTCCCCTTGAATGTAGGCACTGCTAATCACCTCATCGGGGTCAACCGTGTTGCTCCCGACCGTCACGGTGAAATTTTCGGGGTCAATCCCGGCAATCGGGTTACCATCTTCGGGGGATAAGACCGACACCTTGACCAGAATTTTTTCGGGCGTATTGGGGTCGCCGCCCTGCGCGGGTCGTCCCGCAATCGGGTCCTGAATCCGCAATTCCGGCTGGGTGGCATTCACCGCCAGCGAGAAATTGCTCCGTTCTTCCAACCCGGCAATCACCAACACTACTTCGCCGAGGTCATCGTTGGGAATGGTTTCTTCAAAAGTCGCGCCTGTGACATTAATCTCGTTCACAATCGAACCATTCTTCACTGCCAGCAGGGTATAGTACAGAATATCTCCTGTGGCGGATTGTGCTTTCACATCAAGAGTTGGTACGCCGGGGAAAAAGTTGAAGCGGAAATAGCGTGCGCCCCATGCTTCGACGTAGGCAACGTTTTCATCCACAATGTATTGTTCGCCCGGAGAAAGGGTTTGGTCATCGGTCAGGAAAACCGACCCGTACGAACCGGTGGATTGGGCTTCATCCGCGTATTTGTATTTGTCGGGGGCGTTCGGAATGTCTTTGGCATAGTTGGCAACCACGAAGTCCTTAAAGACATCCTCAAAGGTTTCGCTGTAGCCCATATCGTCCAGCGTGAAATCAATCACTTCGCGTCCGTGGCTGTGATTGTGGTTGTTGCCGCTTTCCCACATCTGCACAAAGAAATCTACACCCCGCTCCGGTTCATCGGTAAGCGTGCCGTATTGTTCGCTGATATAGGTCCAGAACAGGGCGGCATTGTAGTCTGTTTCAAACAGAGTGCGGTTGGGGCTTGCAAGGAATTGCCCCACATCGGCTAGATACCGACCGCCGACATAATGATCCAACGTCAGGTCGCAGGTTGGTGCATCCAGACAATATTTGTCGTCGGTCGAACGGGCAGTTCCTTCCATCATCCATTTCACATCTCCACCATAGCTAAGCCCTTGCTGGGCATGATGAAATAATTCATGGCGTGGTACCCGTAGCGGTGCTTCGCCCGTATTTGCGTCATGGTCGAGGATCAGTGCCATGGAGGCAGGACGCAACGCAATGAAACGATTGTCAAAATCATCGGTGCGGGCGCATCCACTGCCATTACACAACGTCAGGTCAACCGCCGTTGGTCCATTGTGCAAGGGGTCGGGAAAGCTGTTTCCCGGAATCCACTCCGTCATAAGCCAATCGTAAGAGGCTTCCAGAGTATCCGCCATCCGTTGCGCGGTGTCTTCGCTGGAACACATGCCCAATATGCCATCCTCCAAGGTTTCAATATCGGGACATTCGGATTGGGGATCGTCAAACGGGCGGTAAAAGACACGGAAATTGCCCTCATCGCTATCAAGGAACATCGGTTTGCGGCAGGATTCGCGCCACATGGTCGTGTCGCCTTCCTGCGCTCCAACCCGGTAAAAGTAATTCCCGCCGACTTCGGGTAGCCCGGTATCGGTATAGATCATCGAATCGGCGGGTAAGGAGGCAATTTCAACCCAATCGCCATCCGGCACACGCCGTTGGACCCGATACGCCGTTTCGCTATCCGATTCATCGCGCCACGTAATCGTGGTTTGGGTCGCTTCGGTGGTGTAAACATCCTCGATTTCTTCGCCGTTGTATTCCGTGATGGAAGGTTGCGGGAAGGGCAGACAGGCGAGATTGGTGGGGGGATTGAGGTCTTGCGGGTCGCGGGCTTCCGATGCCTGAAGCGGCGCGGGCGTAACGGAAAACGCCATCCCCGCCAGAAACATCGCCCCTAGAATCAGCAACAACTGTACAACTTTTAACATCCGGGACTTCATTGTGGTAGGCTCCTATAGCAGAAAGGTGGTATATCGGTATAAAAAAGGATGGGGATGGGTTGACCTGTATGGGTTTCGTCGGTATCATCGCAGAAAGGATTGTGAAACAGACGCTCTATCCCCGCGTTTGTTGTGCAACACCGCACCACCAAAGCGACGTGCAATCCCCTGTCAATGCGTTACTCTGCGTCATCCAGCGATAATAGGAACAGACACAGCCGTTCCAACGTGGCAAAATAAAGTCGTTTGCCCGTGACCGCATGTTGCAGACTTGCCCGCCACACTCCTCGTTCACCTTCCTGCCACACGCGCAAGATATAGGCATGATAAACGAAGGTATGCTTCGTTCCGTCTAATTTCATCGGTCACAATCCTGCTGTTTTGTTTAGCAAGCACACCTTATCAAACCAACGTCCCAAAATCGTCCCAGAATCATGACTGCGGTACTAGCTGTTCATCTGTTGGGTCCCTTTCAGGTATTTGACCAACAGCACCCCCTCACCACCTTTGCCACCGACAAGGTACGCGCCCTGTTGGTGTATCTGGCAATGGAGGCAGATATACCGCACCGGCGCGAATCGCTTGCCACCCTGATTTACCCCGATTCCGACGACCAACAGGCAATTTCCAATCTTCGCAAAACGCTTTATCGCCTTCGCACGGCACTGGATCAACATACTCCGACCCTGAGCGATACCCTTCTGACCATTTCCCGCGCCACGATCCAACTCAATGGCTCTGTGCTGGCGTTGGATGCGACCCAATTCCGCCGCACCATTGCCAACCGTTTGGGTAAAAACCGTCTGACCGACGATGATTTGGAACGGTTAGCCGCCACCATTGCGCTCTATCGCGGCGAATTTGCGGCAGGCTTATCGCTGGCGGATGCCCAACCCTTTGAAGAATGGCTCCTGCTCCAACGGCTCTCTTTCCACCAACAGGCTCTCTATCTCTGCGATGTGTTGACCACCGGCTATGAAGCGCGTGGTGATTTTCTCAAGGCGCAACAATACGCTCGCCAGGCACTTGCCCTTGAACCCTGGCGCGAAGAGGCACACCTCCATTTGATTCGTTTGCTGGCAAGCAACGGGCAGAAAAGCGAAGCCCTGGCACAGTATGAGCATTGTCGGCAGGTGTTAGCAGAAGAAATGGGGATGGACCCCAACGATGAGATTCAGGTGTTGGTGGCGCAGATTCGGAGCGGAAAATTTCAGCCTGCGCTCCCAACCGCTACGCCTGCCCGCCCCCGCCTCCATCGCTTCCCCGCCCAAT
>CBKYSX010000209.1:0-6885 GCA_966690745.1 uncultured Ardenticatenales bacterium | reverse complement strand
ATAGTCGCTGTTTTGCTCCATTTTGCGTAGGGTATCAAGCGGCTCTAACAATGCCCCCAGCAATGCTTTTAGCGCGTTGCGGGTCCCGATGACCCATGCCGCGATACGGTTAATACTGGCATCGAAGTAATCCAGACCGATGTGAACACGATTCAGATAATCGCCGCGCACCAATGCTTGCATGGTGGCATTCAACTCATCGTTGAAAGTGACAACATGGTCGCTATCCCAGCGCACCCCGCGGCTGACGTGAAGCAAGACCCGATCCAGATGGCAGAAAACCGCCGAGAGTTTATCGGCAATTGTTTCGGTAGGATGGAAATGCCCTGCATCCAGGCAGAGCACCTTCCTCCGCCGGATGGCATACCCTAAGTAAAACTCATGGGAGCCGACCACATAACTTTCAGAGCCAATCCCGAACAGCTTGCTTTCCACCGCATCCAGATGAATGGCGGGGTCAATCGCTCCGGCAAAAATAGTATCCAACGCCTCCGCCAATCGTTCGCGGGGGGCGCGACGGTCAATCGGGGTATCTTTATAACCATCAGGAATCCATACATTGGTAACGGTGGGGGTTCCCAATTGCTCCCCGAAATATGCCCCGATGGTGCGGGAAGCGATGCAATGTTCAATCCAAAATTGGCGAATTCCGTTGTCGGCGTGGGAGAGCGTAAAGCCATCCGCCGCAAGAGGATGGGAGAAGCAGGTGGGGTTAAAGTCAATGCCATGATGGTTGGCTTTTGCCCACTCTGCCCACCCCGCAAAATGTTCGGGCAGAAGGTCGTTCCGCTCCACCTTTTTACCATTAGTTTCGGCGTAAATCGCATGAAGGTTCAGGCGATGGGTTCCGGGAATAAGGCGATACGCCACATCAAGGTCTTGGCGCAATTCAACCGCGGTTCGCGCCTTGCCGGGATAATTGCCCGTTACCGCCAAGCCGCCCCCCAATTCGCCATCGGGCGATTCAAAGCCGCCGACATCATCCCCCTGCCAGCAATGGAGGCTAATGGGGATTTCTGCCAGCCGTTGTAGGGCAATGTTGGTATCAACGCCCAACGCGGTATACCGTTCCTGTGCCAGCGTGTAGGCGGCGGTTATTTGTTGTTCTGTCGGCATTGGTACTCCACATGTGCTACAGAAGGCAATTGACGATGGCTACGTTGGCTACGATGGCTAGTCAAACAGATAGCCCCTTCGTAATTCGCCATCGTTGTTGCGGTCTGCTTTCTATCAACCATTTCATGCCAGATAAAAAACCTGTTCCAATTCGACAAACATTTCATCGGGTCGGCTATTGTTCGGTGATTCAAAGTACGGAGCCATAAATTCTTGCCAACGGGTATTAACCTCTTTTTGTGCCATACAGGCTTGCGCGGTTTGCAAACTGTGCGGCGTTTCAAAATAGCCAAACAAAAGCCCATCTTCCCGCATAAAGAGCGAATAATTGTGCCAACCGCATTCCGTCAGGGCATCCTGCATTTCCTGCCAGACGTGCTTATGATGTTCTTTGTATTCCTCAATTTTTTCCTGCTTCACCTTCAGAACGAAGCCGATGCGGTTCATACCTCACTCCCCAACCCCCCTCTCCATTGTGGAGAGGGGGGCTTAGGTTATTGAATTGTATCTCTCACCTTTGAGGATTCCCCCTCTCCGATTCGGAGAGGGGGTTAGGGGGTGAGGTTAGAAGTCGAAATCATCAATATTGTCGGCGTTGAAGATGGTGGGTTGCCCCAACAAAATCGTGCCATCTTCAGCGATGGTGTAGGAACCGAGTTTGCCCGCTTCAAAGGTGTCGCCCGGGGCACCGGTGATTTCACCCGTCGAAATCGCATGGAGGGTGTAGATGGCGAGGTAGCCCAGATCGCCGGGGTTCCAAAGGGCGAAAGCGGGGGCGGCTCCACTTTTCACGTATTCGCGCATCTGGTTCGGCGTTCCCAATCCGGTGACGATGACTTCACCGATACGCTCCTGGTCTTGTACGGCGCGGGCGGCGGCGGCAATCCCGACGGTGGTGGGGGAGATAATACCCTTCAGGTCGGGGTAGGTTCGCATCAAGCCCAACGCTTCGTTGTAACTCTTTTCGTCTTCGTCGTCCCCGTAGACAATCGTCACCAATTCGATGTTGGCGTATTCCGGCTTGGTCAGTTCATCCTGCATGAACTCAATCCACTCGTTCTGGTTGGGGGCGGTGCTGGTTGCGCTGAGAATCGCAATTTGTCCTTCGCCGCCAATCAATTCCGAAATCAACTGGATTTGACCGCGCCCGATGTCTTCCGACATTGCCTGATTGATATGCACGGTGCGTCCTTCGGGAGCAATCGCTGAGTCCCAAGTGACGACAGGAATCCCCTCCGCAATGGCGGCTTGCCCGGTGGGAACCAGTGCGTCCGAATCATTGGCGGAAATCGCCAAGCCGTTCACCTGTTGCGAAATCAGGGAGTTCAGCAATTGGATTTGTTCGGTGGCATCGGCGGTGGATGACCCTTGATAATTCACCACCACACCCAATTCTGCCGCCGCTTCCTGCGCTCCGGCATTGGCAGTATCAAAATAGGGGTTGCCGAGGGCTTTCGGAACCAACGAATAGGTAAAGGTCACAATGCCCTCTGGGGTCGGGGTGGGTGTATTGCGGGGGTCTTCCACAACCTCTTCACTCACCGCCGCCGTTGGTTGGGCGGCGGGTGTAGCGGCGGCACATGCCATCAGGGTGAACATTGCCAGCAACGACAACATCAGGGTAAGTAACGACTTTCGCATGATAGATTCTCCTCCAAGAGAATGAGGGGCGCAACGATGTCGCCCAACGTAGAATGGATGGTCAGCCCGCCGCCAACACAAGGGCGCGGGACCAGAAGAAAAACCAGAGGAATATGCCCAGAACGACCGCCCCGCCGCCCATGGCGAGGAGGGTACGACGTTGCCCGATTACGTCCCGAACGGCACGAAGCTTGAAGCGGGGAAGCATGATGGAAAGAATCAACAACAGCCCAATGATGATGTCCTGCGTCTGTCCTTGAATATTGACCAACCCCATACCGAAACGGGTAATCCCGATCAGAATCAGGGATAGTACCGCCCCCACCATCGTGCCGCTTCCCCCGAAAATACTGACTCCCCCCAGTACCGTCACGGTAATAACGGTCAATTCCAACCCGGTTCCGATGTCGGGGCGGGTACTGCCAAACCGTGCCGCCAACACCATCCCCGCTACTGCCGCCATCAGGCCCGACAGCATATAAATGGTGATTTTGACGCGATCCACCGGAACGCCGGAGTAACGGCTGGCAGATTCGTTGTTGCCTATCGCGTAGAGATAGCGTCCGAAGGTGGTGCGATGGAGCAACAGCCCAAAAACCACCGCCAGCACCCCGAAGAGCAATAACGCGAAGGGGACACGGCTATCGCCCAGGGTTCCCTGCCCTAAGAAGGTAAAGGAAGGCGGGTATCCCCGCGCCGCCTGATCGCCCAGCAGGACGTATGCCATCCCCCGGTAAAACGAATAGGTTCCCAGCGTGACCACCAACGACGGCAATTTGAATTTGGCAATCAGTACCCCGTTGATACCCCCCGCCACCACCCCCAATAACAACGCCACCGGAACCGCCACCCAGATATCCACGCCGTTCATGAAAAGCCAGCCCATGAATGAAGCGCACAACCCCAATATCGAAGCCACCGACAGGTCAATATTGCCGGTGACAATCACCAACACCATCGCCAGTACCATGATGCCGATTTCCATAAAATCGGAGCTGGTGCGGAGCAGGTTGTTGCGATTAAGAAAGAAAGGCGAAAGGTTGCTGTTCACAATCCCCATCACCAAAATCAACATCACCAACAACCATTCGCGGCGCAGGAAAAAGCGGTGTAAGGCATCGGTGGAAAGCGGGGAAGGGGTAACCATTGTGTCGCTTTGCATCAGGTTCGGCTCCTTCCCGTTAATGCCTGCAAGCGGCGTAAAATGGCGGCATCCGCCACCACCGCTCCCAGAATCAACAACCCCTGCGCCGCGAGTTGCCAGAAGGGGGAGATTCGTACGAGGGTGAGCGCGTTATTGATGATTCCCAATAGGAATGCCCCCAACAGCACCCCACCCACACTACCGCTCCCGCCGAAGATATTGACCCCGCCCACGACGGGCGCGGCAACAGTTTGTAATTCAAAGCCGAGGGCAGTGTTGGTCTGGGCGGCTTCAAAGCGGCTTGCCCACAATACCCCCGCCAGACCGCACAACAGCCCCGACAGCAAATAGACCGTAAAAATCACCCGTTGTATCGGAATACCCACAAACGTTGCCGCTTCCGGGTTGCTCCCCACCGCGTAGATATTACGCCCCATCCTGGTGTAATTCAGAAAGAGGTAAATGGCGACGGCAACCACTACAGCGAAAATAATCAGATTGGGTACGCCGAGCGGCGAGGCTTTGGCAAGGTCGCGGAAGGATTGGGGCATTTCAAAGGCATTTACCCAATTGCCTTCGCTATACCAGAAAATTAAGCCCCGATAGATGCTCAACGTTCCCAGCGTGGCAATGATGGGCGGAACCCCTGTATAGGAAATGATGACCCCGTTGATTCCCCCCAGCACCATCCCGATTGCCATGCCCATGAGTACCGCTATGGCAGGATGGGTTTCAGGGAAATTAACCACAAAGAAACTGACGATCATGGCGGTTAAGCCAATCATGGAGCCAACCGAGAGGTCAATTCCCCGCGTGATAATCACCATCGTTTGCGCCAATGCCACAATCACCAGAATGGAGATAGTGAGGAGGATGTCACGGAAATTATCCAGCGTGAGGAATGCCGGACTGCGAAGCGTTACGATGACACTCAACAGCAGGATAATGACCACAATCCCTGCCTCACGAAAGCGCACCAGCGTTTGGAGCCATGAGGGTTTATTTTCAGTTGCGGGTTTTCCGGTAAGTGCCGCCATCCTGTTCCTGGGAGTAGGGGGTATTGAGTATTGAGAAATAGGAGTGCCGTTTCTCAATACTCAATACTCCCTGCTCGATTTACATCGTCGTTGCCGCTCGCATAATCAATTCGGGGGTGGCGCGGTCACGGGTAAATTCTGCCGTCAGGTGTCCTTCGCGCATCACCAGAATACGGTCGCTCATCCCCAGTACTTCGGGCAATTCCGACGAAATCATCAGAATTGCCATGCCCTCCGCCGCCAGTTGGCTCATCAGGCGGTGGACTGCGGCTTTGGTTCCCACGTCAATGCCGCGTGTCGGCTCATCCAAAATCAAGATACGGGGGTGGGTTGCCAGCCATTTTGCCAGCACGACTTTTTGCTGGTTGCCCCCGGATAATTGCCCTGCGGCTTGTTCCAACCCCGCCATTTTTACTTCCAGTGTCGTAGAACCTTCGGCGGCGGCGGCACGTTCGGCTTTGTTATTCAGCCACCCCCATTTTGCAAAGGAAGGTAGTTTGGGGAGGGTAATGTTGTCGGCTATCGGAAATTCGAGTACCAAGCCATGTTGTTTGCGGTCTTCCGGTACGAAGCCGATGCCCAATGCCATCGCCTGTTCGGCACTGGTAATCGTTACAGGTTTTCCTTCAATGCGTATAGTGCCGCTGGTGGCGGGCAAGATTCCAAAGAGGGTACGGGCAACATCGGTGCGTCCTGCGCCAATTAGCCCTGACATTCCCACAATCTCACCCTGTCGAATCGAAAAGGTGATGTCGGAGAAATGACCCGCCACACTGAGATTGACCACTTCCAGCATGACACCGCCGGGGGTGACTTCCTGTTTGGGGAAGAGTTCATCCAGTGTGCGCCCCACCATCATCTGAATCAGCTCTGTATTGGTAACGGATTCCATCATGCGCGTTCCGACATACGCGCCGTCGCGCAGGGTAGTGACCCTATCTGCGATTGCAAAGAGTTCTTCAAGGCGGTGGGAGATAAACAGCACCGCCGTTCCGGCTTCCCGTAGTTGGCGGACAATGAGGAACAGTTCTTCGACTTCCCGTTGGGTCAGGCTGGAAGTCGGCTCATCCATAATCAACACCCGCGCCTTCAGTGAAAGCGAACGGGCAATCTCTACCATTTGCTGTTGTGCGACACTTAATTCTCTCGCTTTGGTGCGCGGGTCAAGGGCTACCCCCAACTGTTGCAGAAGGTCGTGGGCGGCGGCATACATGGCGTTCCAATCCACCCGACCGGCGCGGGTTGGTTGTCGCCCGACAAATATATTTTCGGCAATGTCTAAATCCGGGAAGAGGCTCGGTTCTTGATAAATGGCGGCGATGCCGTGTTGTTGGGCATCACGGGTGTCGCTAAAGCGAATCGGTTGCCCGTCCAGCGCCAGGGTGCCGCTATCGGGGGTGTGTACGCCGGTGATGGTCTTAATCAGCGTAGATTTGCCCGCGCCGTTCTCGCCCAACAGCGCATGAACCTCGCCTGCATACAACGCCAATTGCACATCCCGCAGGGCGTGAACCCCACCGAAGGCTTTAGAGATATGTTCGACCTGCACAACAGGCACCGTGCCTTGCATGAACGCTACTCCGCGTCGAGAGGGTATTGAGAATTGGGTATTGAGAAAACGGCAACCTCACCCCCTGACCCCCTCTCCATCGTGGAGAGAGGGAACGGGAAATGTCGTTTCTCAATACTCAATTCTCAATACTCGTTGCTTTCTATGTAGACCCCGCCAACACCGTTACGCCCCGCGCTTGCAAAACCTCTACGATATGGGCGGGTGCGGCGGAATCGGTAACGATGTGGGTGATTTGCTCTATAGAAGCGAAGGAGGACAACCCCGTTCGCCCGAATTTTGTGCTGTCGGCAACAATGACCACATCTTTGGCGCGGTCAATGATTCTCTGTTTCAGTTCAACTTCTGCAAGGTGGGTATCGGTTACGCCCTCGTTA
>CBKYSX010000208.1:0-6911 GCA_966690745.1 uncultured Ardenticatenales bacterium | reverse complement strand
CTGGAAAATTCCAAATTATTCCGTCAGGTGGAAGGCAACCTTGCCGAAACCCAATCGCGCCTGTTGGTCAGCGAGGCTCTTGGGAATGCGGAAACGGAAAATGAAGTGGTTGACGCATTGGTCGAACAAGGGTCCATCTATCGCGACACGATGCTAACCATCGCGCTCTGGGTTCCGGATTCGGAGACACCTACCCTGGAAATGCGCCGTAGCACCGCGTATGAAAGCGGGTTGCCCGCCTTTACCGAAGGGTCACTCTTTCCCGCCCATCAATTCCCGGTACTCGATTCCCTCTCCCCTACCGAACTTTTTGTTTCTAATAACATTGCCACCGATAAACGTTACGATGCCAATGCCCGCGCCGTTACGGATGGAATGGGTGCAAAATCCGCCGCCGCCATTCCTCTATCCGTTCGTGGTGAGTGGTTGGGAGCATTGGTACTGATTTCGCCACAGGCGAATTACTTTGATGAGCACAAGTTGTTCCTCTACCGGGCGTTGGCAGAACAAGGGGCGGAAGCCCTTATTCGCGCCCGACTGAATTCCGCTTCCATTCAAGCGCGGCGACAGGCTGAGCAACAACGGTTATTATTAGACCAAATTCTGGCAAACATGTCCGTCGGGGTCTTCGTCGCTGACCCGAGCGGTGTTCCTATCCTTACCAACGAAGCCGCCCGAAACCTGTTGGGACGCGGGATTGACCCCACCGCCGGGGCGGGCGAATACGTTGAAATGTATGATGTTACGCAAGAGGATGGAACGCCCTACCCGACATCGGAACTACCGTTGGTACAAACCTTGACGAATCAAGGTCATTACACCAAAGATGATATTTTTATCAATCAACCGGACGGTAAACACCTGAATTTGTTTGTTTCCTCTGCCCCCATTTTCGCATCCGACGGGCAGTTTACGGGGGGTGTGGTTTCCTTTACTGATATTTCATCCCAACGGGAAGCCAGTGAAGAACGTGCCCGCTACACCCAACAATTACAGACGGCGGCAGAACTAGCAGGGCGGATTGCTACGATTCTCAATCTGGATGATCTCCTCTCCGAAGTCGTATCGGAATTGCAGAACCGTTTTGATCTCTATCACGTCCACGCTTATTTGCTGGATGAAGCCAATCAACGGTTGGTGATGGCACATGGTTCCGGTGAAGTCGGAGCAATTCTGCGGCAACAAGGGCACCAGATTCCGCTCAACCGCGAACAGAGCCTTGTGGCACGGGCGGCACGAAATCAAGAGGCAGTTGTGGTTCACGATGTTCGCCACACCCCGAATTTCCTGCCCAATCCCTTGCTCCCCGATACGCAATCCGAAGTCTCGATTCCCCTGATTGTGGCGGGGAAAGTGTTAGGGGTATTGGATGTGCAGGACAACCAGCCCAATCGCTTCACACAGGGCGATCTGGATGTATTCCGTACCCTGGCGGGGTTGGTGGCTACTGCGCTCCAGAATGCGGAACTGTACGAACAGGTGCAATTGAACCTTGCGGAAACGGAAAACCGCCTGCGGGTTTCGCAAGCTCTCGCCGGAGCCGAAACCGAACCGGACGTGTTGGATGCGATTGTAAGAACCGGGGGCTTTTATCGGGACACCATGTTGGCGGTGGCATTGTGGATTAAGAATGCAGAAACCCCGACAGTAGAAGTGGTACGTTCCAATCCCTTTGACAGCGGAATGCCCGCCTTCCCCGATGGAACACAATTTACGGTTGCCCAGTTCCCGATGATTGCTTTGCTGAACGACACCGAACCATTTGTCAGTGGCAATATCCAGGCAGATGAACGGGTAAGCGAAAGTAGCCGCATGGCGGCGCAGATGATGGGGCAACAGGGGGCGGCAATTATCCCTATGAAGGTTGGGGGCGAATGGGTTGGTGGGCTGGTAATTGCTTCAAACCATGCCGATTATTTTGACGATGCCAAAATGTCGCTTTATCTGGCATTGGCAAATCAAGGCTCGGATGCCCTGACCCGCGCCCGTCTCCGCGCCGCCAACGAAGAATTGTTCCATCAGGTGGAAACAAACCTCGCTGAAACTGAAAACCGCTTGCGTGTGTCGGAAGCCCTGACCGGAGCCGAAACCGAAACCGCCGTATTGGACGCGCTTATTGAAACGGGTGGATTCTACCGCGATACGCTTTTAGCCATTGCGTTATGGGTTAAAGAGGCAGAGAAACCGACCGTACAAGTCGTGCGCTCTAACCCCTTCGACAGCGGAATGCCCACTTTCCCAGAAGGGGTGCAATTTACGGCGGAAGAGTTCCCGATTATCAGTCTGCTGAATAACACCCAGCCCTTTGTGAGTGCCAACCTTCAGATAGATGAACGGGTGAGCCAATCCAGCCGCGCCGCCGCGCAAATGTTGGGGCAAACCAGCGCGGCAATCATTCCGATGAACGTAGGGGGCGAATGGGTCGGGGGGTTGGTCGTTGCTTCGACACACGAAGATTATTTTGACGAACAGAAAATGTCGCTCTATCGAGCACTGGCAGATCAAGGGTCAGAAGCCCTGACCCGTGCCCGCCTCCGCGCCGCCGCCGCTGAAGCCCAAAACCGGGTGGAGCGTGAACGGGCATTGCTGGATCAAATTTTGACCACCATGCCCATCGGGGTATTCGTGACGGACACTGCCGGGCTTCCGGTGTTGACCAACGACACTGCCCGTAACTACATGGGGCGCGGGATTGACTCATCTGCCGGGACGGGCGAGTACGTTGAAGTCTATGCTGTCACCCGCGAAGATGGAAGCCCTTATCCGACCGAAGAATTACCCCTGGTGAAAACCCTATCGGATCGTGGTACCTACGCCAAGGATGACATCTTTGTAGAACATGCAGACGGGCATCGCCTGAACCTACTCGTCAACTCGGCACCCATTCACACGCCTGATGGGGAATTTATGGGTGGGGTCATTTCCTTTACGGATATTACCCCGCAACGCCAAGCCGGTGAAGAACGCGCCCGTTTCGCCCGCCAATTGCAAACGGCGGCAGAATTGGCAGGGCGCATCAATACGATTCTCGACCTTGACGAATTGCTCACCGAAACGGTATCGGAGCTCCAATCCCAATTCGACCTCTATCACGTTCACGTTTATCTGCGTGATGAAGTCAGTAATAACCTTGTCATGTTGAAGGGGTCGGGTGCGGTCGGGGAACAATTGCGCCTAAACAATCACGTCATTCCTTCTAATTCGGAGCGCAGTTTGGTGGCGCGGGCGGTGCGGAGCCAGGAAATCGTTGTGGTGAATGATGTTACCCGCGAAACCGGCTTCTTACCGAACCCGCTTCTGCCCAACACCCAATCCGAGGTCGCCATTCCATTGGTTTCTGCCGGGCGGGTGCTGGGAGTGCTGGACGTGCAAGACAACGCACCGCACCGCTTTACACAGGCGGAATTGGACGTGCTACGGACATTGGCAGGATTGATTGCAACTTCTCTGCAAAACGCGGAACTGTACCAGCAGGTAGAACAGAGCCTGAAAGAGACCCGCCTGCGCTTGAAAGTGTCGCAAGCCTTTGCCGGAACGCAGACGGAACAATCGGTACGGGATACCATCTTTGAGATGGTCACAGATATTGCCAACGCTCAAATTAACCTGTTTGTGGTTGCCGAGGAGGAGGGTGAACGCTATTCTACCCTCTATCGTACCCATCGAATGCACGCGGATGCCCGCAGTTTGCCGGTTGGAACCAAATTCCGCTGGAGTGATTTTTCGATGAATAGATTTATCGAAAGCCGCGACACCCTCTTCGTAACAGGGAATGCCTTTGCCGACTCCCGCGTGGATGAATCCATTCGTGAAATGTTGATTCAAACAGGAGCGGTAAGTTTTGGGATTGTTCCCATACGGCTGGAACGGGAACTGTATGCCTTTATCACAGCATCTTCCCCCGAAGCAGATGCCTTTAGCGAAGAAACGATTCAACTCTACCAGATTATTGCGGAACGGGGCGCGTTGGCATTGCGCGAAGCGCGACTGTACGACCAGGTGCAATTGTCGCTTAAACGTACCAATATCCGCTTTGCTGTCAGCCAGGCGTTGGCACAGGCGCGTACCGAAGAAGAAGTACTGGACGCGCTTATCCATCAATCCGGCTTCATCTCCGGGGCGCACGTCAGTATTTCTACAATTGACCCGAATGAAGCAGTACAAACCTTGGTGGTGCGGCGGAGTGCCAGTTACGAAAGTGCTGTACCTTCCTTCCCGCTCGGCGCACGGTTCACCCGCGCTGAATTTCCGATTCAAGCGTTGCTCCGTGCCGAAGCACCGTTCATTTCTAACGACCTCTTTAGCGATCCGTTGGTAGATGAAGCGACTAAGGGGTTGGCACAAGTTATGGGCGTAAACAGTGGCGGCTTATTCGCTCTGACGAGTGGGGATACCGTTATCGGGTTGGTAAGTGTGTTATCCGAGGAAAAAGGCTTCTTTGCCGACCCCGCCTCTACGTATCTCTACGAATCGCTGGCAGAACAAGGCTCGGTGGCACTACGCGCCGCACAACTCTTTGATGAAGTTCAGGAAACTGCCGAGCGGTTGAAGGAACTGGACCGCCTGAAGAGTGAATTCCTTGCCAACATGAGCCATGAATTACGGACTCCGTTAAACTCGATCATCGGATACGCCGAAATCATGTTGATGGGAATTAACGGGCAACTCAGCGATGACAATTTTGAAGATGTCAATGCGATTCGTACCAGCGGACAACACTTGCTCCGTCTGATTAACGATATTCTTGACCTTGCCAAGATCGAAGCAGGGCGCATGACGTTGGATAGCGAAGAAGTCAACATCGCCGCTCTGTTGGAAGAAATCCGTGTCGCACACCTCGCTCTCATCCATAACAAAGATATCGAACTGCACGTTTCGGTTGACCCCCTGACGATGGTCGTTCAGGCAGACCGTCTGCGCCTCCATCAGATTCTGACCAACTTGATTTCCAATGCGGTGAAATTCACTGAAAAAGGGCATGTGGTCGTTCGCGCCAAACAAGACGATGCCGAATGGATGCGAATTGAGGTGGAGGACACCGGCGTAGGAATTGAATCAGAAAGTCTTGAAGCTATCTTCGAGGAGTTCCGGCAAGCCGATGGTTCCAGCACCCGTCGCGCCGAAGGAACGGGACTGGGGCTTGCGATTACGCGCCGCCTTGTTCAAATGCACGGGGGGATTATTACCGTCGAAAGCAAGGTGAACGAAGGCTCTGTCTTTACGGTTCGCCTCCCGATTCGCACTATCGCTTCCTATCTCAACTAAAAATAGTTGACTTACACGGTGGATTGTTGGATAGTTCCGGCAATCCACCGTCAACTATCAACTATTCGCTTTTCAATTATGGTTTCGCTTTTCTCGGCTGTACACTGCCTTGTTTGTGGTCATCATCATCGCCCTGATTTTACGCTGACCCGTTGCGCCGCCTGTGGGAGTCCCTGGTTGGATGCGCAGTATGACTATGCCCGTCTGCCCCAACATTGGCTGAATCACGTTAAAACCCGCTCTACAGACCTCTGGCGGTATCAAGAGTTGCTCCCCATTGCCAACCCCGATGACGAGTTATCATTGGGCGAAGGATGGACTCCGCTTACGAAGGGCAGACGGTTGGCACATGATCTCAATCATCCCAATCTTTGGATTAAGGACGAACGCCAACAACCCACCGGCTCTTTCAAAGACCGGCAAGCGGCGCTTACCGTTCGTGCCTTAAAACAAATGGGGGTAGATGAAATCGTCCTTGCTTCCACCGGCAATGCCGCCGCCGCCTATGCCGCCTTTTGCGCCCGTGCTGATATAAAATTATGGGTTTTCCTGACCGGGAGCGTTCCCGCCGAAAAGATGCGGGAATTGGCATTATATGGAGCCGAGGTCGTCAAGATTACAGGAACCTACGATCAGGCAAAAACGATTGCCGCCAATTTTGCGGAACGGCGCGGTATCTATGTAGATTTGGGGGCGAAGGGCATTGTTGGGAAAGAAAGTATGAAAACCATCGCCTACGAAATTGTAGAGCAGATGGGCGGACAGGCTCCTGATTGGTATATTCAATCCGTGTCAGGGGGTATTGGTCCCTTAGGGGTGCATAAAGGTTTTACCGAACTGTACCACCTTGGCATTACAGATCGCATTCCAAAACTGGGGATTATTCAGGTTGAAGGGTGCGCCCCGATGGTTCAGGCATGGGAACAGGGTGCAACCGAAGCCACCCCGGTGCAACCCGATACCCTGATTACCGTTCTGGCAACGGGTAATCCCGGTGTTGCCTATCGGTTGCTGGCGCAAGCATTACACGAGACCGGCGGCACGATGACCGCCGTAAACGATGGCGATGCCTTTCGCGCCATGCGCCGTGTGGCACGGACAGAAGGGTTCTCAGTAGAACCAGCCACCGCTGTAGCCTTTGCCGGGTTGGAAAAACTAATCCAACAGGGGCAGATTCGTGCGGATGAGCGCGTTGTGGTCAATTGCTCCGGGCATACGTTCAGTGCCGAAAAACACGCACTCGAAGACCGCTATATTCTCCATTTGGAAACCGCCGAAAACACCACCCAGCCCACGCCTGCCAAAACCGGCCCGCTCTATCATGAAGGGCTAAGCATTGCGCTTAAACAATTAGACGAGCAAGTCACCACGATTGTCATCATTGATGATAATCCCCATGACAGCCGCCTGATTCGCCGTCTGCTTCAGAGTCATAAAAACTACAGGGTCTTTGAAGCCACCAACGGACCCGATGGAATAGATCTGGTACGCCAACGCCAGCCGGATTTGGTGGTACTCGATTTAACCCTGCCTGACATGGATGGCTTCTCTATCTTAGATGCGTTGAAACGGGACTCCCGCACCAGTGCGATTCCGGTGATGATTGTATCCGCCAAATCGCTCACCCCGGACGAGGACGCTTATTT
>CBKYSX010000207.1:0-6915 GCA_966690745.1 uncultured Ardenticatenales bacterium | reverse complement strand
GAAGCTTCCGCCACCAAAAATGAAGGAAAAAGGGGTGATGTTAGGAAAATTCAGAGTGTAAGCCGGATCACACTTCAAGATTTCCTAGAATACCATAAGAAAAAGGTGAAGGCGATTTTTCCAGTCAACAACTTGAGCGTAAAACCACCTGTACATGATACAGTTTGGGTACCGACTATGTACACTAGGACTTTTGGATTGAGGAGCGAAGGAACATTTTAACCGCATCGGTAATCCTGTTGCAAGCTCGTTCCAAAGGTTGGTACGCCCACTGTTTTGGTTGGTTTCCGTCCGTTGTTTGGATCGCTTGCCTCCTGGTACTCGTTAGGGATCCGTGGTGCCTCCGTTGTGGAAGACTACCCACCTGACTAGGTAAAACCTCACCACCTACACGGTCTGTTATTCCGGGGGTCTGGTATCCTAGGAATCAGTCGTCTGACATGAAACAAACAAATCGCATTTATCCAGGAGGATGAAATGAACGCAGTTAAGGTATTCCCCAAAATGGTCATGGTGCTCGGTATCACTTTTGTGATCGCAGGATTGGTCGCCGCCGGTACCGGTATTTACATCCACTCGTTTGTCCGAGAGCAGTTGTCATCCCAGAACATTGTCACGCCCGATGATGCAACGATTCCGAATACGCCGGTGACCGACATCCCGACCGCCCTCAGTATGGCGGACATCATTCAGCACCATGCCGCGGACGGGTCGAATGGCTTAACCTATGCCGAGATGGGTCGGTTCTCGGTCGAAAGTGGTGACCCTGCCGGTACCAATAATGCCGACGAGGCATTGAAAGACCCCAATGGCAAACCGGTGCCGAACCAAGCCCGCAATACGCAACTCACTGCCGCGAGCCTGGTCACTTCCCTGAGCCTATCCGCGATGGCGATTGGTGCCTCCTACGGTGCCATCCTCCTCGGTCTTGGCTTTACGCTCCTCGGTTTTGTGATTACGGGTCTCGGCTACGCGCTCTTGGGGCTGATCACCCCAGAGGTCGCCCAACGCTTTGGGGTTCATCCCGTCGCCGCAACCGCCTAATTATCCTCTCACTACAGGAGGCGGTATCGCACAAGCGAGCCGCCTCCTTTTTTATGGACAGGCTATTACAGGCAAAACCAGAACAAGGAACACCCCCATACCTACAAAGGCAAGTCGGTGAATGTGTTGCATAGAATCTCTGGCAGGAACGTGTAAATGGTAACGGTGTTCGGAGGGACAAGCGAAGAAGGCACACGTTTTGCTGATCGGGAGAATAATCACCCGGCTTTATAAAGCCAACTTTAAAAAGAGAGCAATATGCTCTCTTTTTAAGTGTAATCTGGAAGTAGTGCTTGATAAGATGTGCTTTAAGGTAGACTTGGTGTGCCGTGCAACCCCACAAGCGCATCCCACAATACCGTCGCCATAACATCCTCTCCAATCAGCTCCGGGGTCATCCGTAAAGTGGTCAGAATCAATTTGCCCTTACCGTACACTTGCTCTACCAACAACGCGGACACTTTATGAATCCACCCGACAAACAGTCCGGCATGAACGGTAGTTTCATACTCCCACGGTCCCAGCCCGCCCAACACAAAATCGGGCATGACGTTCTCAAAACTATAATCCAGCAAGGGTCCGCCGGGGAGGTGGGCAAACACACCTTCCCGTTTTAACCATGCAAAGGACGATACCCAATCCCCTTGGAGAACAGAGTGGGCGCGGGGCAAAACCCGCATTCCCAAATTGCCTTCTCCGAAGGCATCCGCCGATTGCACCGTAACAATAATGGTTTTGCCTGCATTGGCGAGGGCAAGCGTTTCCGCGGTTATATGGGAAATCACAATGACCTCTGCCGTTTCGGGGGTGGGGCTGACCCGATAGCCTATGCCTTGCAACCGCGCCCCCATTTCCACATTGGCAGACCAAAGCATGGGAGTGGAGTCGGCGGGAAGGCGACGGGCGGGAAAGACCGTTAACGGGAGCTCGTTCCGGGTGATAACCATTCCGTTGCTCTCCTGAATTTCGCACCAGAGCGACAGGGTGACAGGATGTTCCGTTGTGGGGGCAACCAAAGGCACAGTGGCAATTGGCTTTGTTTCACCCGCCGCCAGCAGAGGAATCGCGATGTCCTGTGCGCCTCCGGAGCCAACGCCGTACCGTACCACCAAATCAGATAAGGACGCACTGCCACCATGTGAAACCGTCCATTCCACCTCAATCGCTTCACCCGACCAATAGGCGGTGCGCTTCCAACGGGGAACCACCACCACCTCCCCGTTGATGGCGGTAAAAGTTTCATGGAAGACTTTAGGATTGCGGTTTAAGTCTAATAGTCCGTTGGCTTCCCAATGTACATCCGTAAATTCCGTAATGACATACCCGGCGATTTCAGGGGTACGGCGCATACTTTCGATTTCGGCTTTCAAGGAATAAAACTCCTGCCATTGGGTTGCTTCGATAAAGCCACGCCAACTGCCGAACACCTTATCCAATTTCCATCGCTGAAAGCGTTCCCGAACCCCGTGCGGATAGACCGCTTCGTTAAATTCCAAACCCGTTTCAAACCACCACGGTTCTTGCCCATCTTCTAAGAGCAATTCGACATCGGGTAAGCCCCAGTTGCCAAATTCCGAAAGCACAATCGGTTCTTGCCCGCTCCGTACCGCATCCCCGTAGGGGCTATAGGTCGGAGCGGTACGGGTCGCCATTGCTTCAACAAACGCATCCCAAGATTCCCGTTGGTCGGGAATCGCACGGTAATAATGGTAATCGTCAATGTCGCTCTGAACGTGGAAATTGCCGATACAGGGAGAATTATCCACCACCAGACGGGTCGGGTCTAAGGCTTTCAGCCAGTGGTACATCTCTGTCAACCACGCCCGATGCTCCCCATCTTGATGAAGATTGGTGCCCCAGTTTTCGTTCACAATCGTCCAGATAATGATCGAAGGATGATGACCGTCCCGTTTAAAAATCCCTTCCAGTGTGCTTTTGGCAAGTTTCTGTGCGGTGGGGGTAAGCAATCGCCAATTGGGGAGTTCCGTCCATATCAACATACCCAGCCGGTCAGCCGCCTCGTAATAGCGCGGGTCGGGCACTTTGATATGACAGCGCAAACAGTTCAGCCCCAACTCTTTGGCGCGGCGCAGTTGCATCTCTAAAAATTCAATAGAGGGCGGGGTGGCAATCGTACCGGGGTAATAATCCTGATCCAATGCGCCCCGCAAATAGAAGGGCGCACCATTCAGATAAAATCGCCCGTCCCGCACTTCAATCGTGCGAAAGCCAAAAGATTTGGCAACCCGGTCTGCCCCATCCCCCATCTCAATCACTACCTGATAAAGATAGGGGGTATCGGGCGACCATGCCTGAGGGGATGTTACCTCTAGAGTTGCAGAAAACTCAGTTGCCCCTGCCTGTAAGGTTGGCGTGTGGCGGGCAACGGTCATCCCTTCGCTATCCAGCACCATCAAACGAAGAGGAGTGGCGGCATCAGTGGGCGCGGAAAGGGTCGCCTCTATCCTGACATCTCCACTTTCCAGCGTGGCGATGACCCTCAAATCCTCGACATACAATGCCGCCCGCCGTTCCAACCAGACCGATTGCCAGATACCGCTAAGCGGTCCGTACCAGCTCTGTTTGCCGTGCGGAATCTCGTTAAACCATTCTGCAAGGTCTGTCACACGAACGGTGATGGTATTTTTACCGGCGTGTAGGTATGGTTGCACCTCCCATTCAAAGGGCAGATAGCCCCCTTCATGCTCACCCACCTTCTGACCGTTCAGCCACACATCAGCGCGATAATCCACCGCCCCGAATCCTAAAACCACCGCGCCTTCTTCCTGCCACGTTCCAGGCAGGTCAAAGGTGCGCTGATACCATGCCACATCTGCATAAGTACGGAGTTCATCCGATTGGGATTGCCAGGGCGCAGGCACGGTGATGGAGATTGCCTGTGCGGTTGGCAAACCATCATGGGCATAGGTTCGTGCGGGGTCCACCCAAAACGACCATTTACCATCCAAATCCAGCCGCTCGCGTCCCGTTGCTGTCGGGGCGGTTTGCGGCAATGCCCCGTGTAAGGTTCCCACAGAGGTTTCGGCTTGTTGGACATAGGTTTGGAATCGTTCTACCAATAGCGAAGCGTTCCAGCGAGGCGTATCTTCCCGATTCAAGCGGTATAACCCCAATTCCAGGTAATACTCTTCCAGCGGGGCTTTCCCAAAGCGGTAACGCCAATCAATCATCGTAAATAGAGGAAACCAGGTATACCCTATTACAGGAATCCCTTTGGCGCGTAACGATTTGATAGCGGCAAGGGACCCGTCCAGCCAATTTGCCCGTTCTTCATCCGATCCGACCGCGCTGGTTTCCGTAATCATGACCGGCACTTGATAGCGGTCATAATACCGTTCAATCATTTCGCCAAAGCCTTCCCCCGCCTTTTCAACCGCACGGTAAGCGATGTGTCCCTGACGATTGAGGTAAACTTCCTGCGTAGACCATTGGGGGTAAAAGTTCAACCCCATAACATCCAGCGTCAGGGGGGTGTTGGTTAAATCTGCCAAATCATGGGCAGAAGCACCGTTCCGTATCAGCCAGGGGTACAACGGATGGTCGGGTGTGACGCGCCCGGTAATCAGGTCATAACACAAAAAGTTTTGATACATATCATGTTCGGCAATTGCCGCCACGGTTACATCCGCGGCGCGGGGCAACCCGGAGGCTTCCACATGCACCATCATCGCTTCCGGTTGCACCCTCCGAATCTCTTCAACAGTGCGGCAAATTCCAACTGCCAATGCCATCATGACCCGGACATACCCTTTATCCCCTTTCAGATAGGGGGGCCAGACCCCGCGCCGTCCACACATTAAGGCATTGACAATCGGTTCATTCAGGGGGGTATACCACGTCACTAAATGGTGGTAACGGGCGGCAAAGGCGGCGGCATACGCGGCAATCGCCGAAGGGTAGTCGGGACTGGCGAATTCATCCTTCAACCAAAGGGGACACCCATAGTGCATCAGGTCAATAACGGGGGTTATCTTTAAGTCATTAACCATATAGGGAATGACCTCATCCGTCCATGACCAATCAAATTGCCCGGGTTGCGGCTCCACCCGATACCAGGGAACCCCCCACCGCACCGCGCTCATACCGCTTGCCCGTATCAATGCAAGGTCTTCGCGCCAATGCTCGTAATGCCCCATCAATTCGTATTCATCCAAACTGCGTTGATGGGAAAGTGCCTGTGGCACAAAGGTATCTTCTATGCCCCCCGCCCACACAAAGTCGGCGGCAGAGGAAGTAGGAGGAAAGGGAATCATAACGGTTTACTTTCGTTCGCGTGGGCGTAGGTTACTATTGATGAAATAAGGGTGGCTCGTCGGGCGGGGTGGGAATGACCGTAAATCGCACCATATCCACCACAAACGCGGCGCGGGTGGCGGTTAAGGCGATGGTCGTAGGCAACGGGGGAATCGCGCTTTCTACCAATCGCGCCCCTTGCCAATCCACCATCAGCCACCCCTGTTCTTTACGGAATCGGAATTGCTGAAATTCGGTGGGGTCAAAAGTGGAAGGCAACGGAAGGGGGCGTGGATGTTCACGATTGCCCCACAACAACTGCCATCTATCGTCAGCTTTGCTGATATGCAGTTGTGCGCCTTCCCATGTGGGATGCCACAACGGGTGTATTGTCACCCGCCCCATGCTCTCTATTTCCGGAAGTTTAAGCGTGATGACCGCTTCATAAGCAGTGGTCAATTCCCCTTTGCTTATAGTGGTAAGGGTAGGGGTAAAGGGCGCAACCAATGCACCGGCTTCAATCTGCCATCGGTGGGGTGCCTCCGGCGGGACGATGGAATGCCAACCCAATGATTCCGGGGGTGCCTCTGTTTGCCATCCATCTTCCCACCCTTTTGTAAGAGCAAGGTCACTGAAAGTTGCCTGTGTATGAAACGTGGTAAGCCCAATCGTCTGTACGGTTTCATCAACCCACCCTTCCCACCGTACCGCCGGGGAACTGAAAGTGAACAAAACGTGCCGATGATTGACCTCAAGACGGAGCGGATGAAAACGATTCAGATCAAAGACATCAGGTAGAGGCAACACCTCTAAAACGCCGGATGAGCCAGACGTTAATTCCAGTTGTTTTGCCATAGGCAAGAGACGGAAGGACAAGGTATCTCCGTTTCCGCCTGTCAGTGTGATTTCGATATAACCTTGCGGAGTAACATGGTCGGCGCACAGCAACAATTCCGCCACAAAACAGGCAGTGTCAACGGAGGACGTTACCGTTGCAATCCCTTCCCCACTTTTCTGTATCAACTGATTATTGTGGAACTGCCATTCGCCCGACTCCCTATGCCACGCATCGGCTCGAAACCCGACAGCGGTAGGGAGCAAGGGGGCAGAGCGGGGGGCGTGGCTGGGTCCGTCCAGCACCATCTCTTGCCCTACCCATTCCAACGGGTCTATTGCCATCTGCCGCCCGCTTCCGTCTGCCGCCCAGCGATGGTAAACACAATACCATTGGCGGTTGTCCGGTCCGCGCACCACTGAATTATGCCCCGGACCAATAATCCCCTGTTCGGGAAGTGACCTTAAAATCGGCAATACATGGGTGCCATCGGCGGCTTGCTCCCATTCCTGCGGGTTGTCAAGGGTCGGGCTGGTGGCATAACTGACACCGTAGCTGGGGTTTTGCCAGTTGCCGCCGCTAAACATCTGGTAGTAGATGCCCTTGTGATGCAAAACAAAGGGTCCCTCCACCGTATGCCAGCGCACCCCACCTTTTTCGGGACGGTTGGGGTGATAGACCTGCCACTCATATTTGGCACGGGTCACCGGAACCGCCGCCTCTGCTAGTGTAAAGGGGTCTTGCAGTCGGGCGCGGACCGTTCCGGTTCCAATATGGCTGTG
>CBKYSX010000206.1:0-6916 GCA_966690745.1 uncultured Ardenticatenales bacterium | reverse complement strand
TTCTCCTTTCCCTCTATGACCTATACCCTACGCGCAAACCCTTGTCACCCCCCATGGCGCGTGATATACTCGCCCAAGTATCAACGGATTGAGTAGTGAGTAGTGGGTATTGGGAAAACGGCAATGACGAACCACCCCCCTTCCCCCCTCCGGGGAGAGGGAACAGCAACGTTTTGCGCTCCCGATGGAGAGACTCAGAGGGATGAGGTCACTGCCTTCTCAATACTCAATGCTCAATACCCCCTTATGCTCCAGTGGCTGAATCGCTATCATTTGACGTTGCCCGCCTGGGTGCTGGCGGAAAGTATGCGTCCGTTGGCGTGGCTGGCGGGGCAGGCGGCATTGGTGGGGTCGCCCTTCGCGGGGATGATGGGGTTGAGCCAATGGGAGGCATGGGCGGAAACCCTGAATGACCCCGAACGGTACGATGCCCTTTGCACGATGTTGGCGGAACAGGTCGAAATGAATCAAAAAGGCAATCTATGACCCCCATCCTTCTCGCGCTTGCGCCCGTGGTGCTGTTGGTGGTGTTACTCCTCACCTTCATGGTGATCTATGTGCGGTTGCAACGGGGGAGCACCTTACCCACCGTGCGCCCTCTGCCTGCGGTGGATGCCCTGCGCTCCTTAACCGAACGGGCAATCGAAGAGGGACGCGCCACCCACATCGCCCTTGGCACCGGGGCATTGGCGGGGGATAGAGCGGTGGAAACGATGGTGGGGCTAACCGCCATGAGCCACATTGCCGACCAGGCACGCCGCGCCAATCAGATTCCGGTGGTGACGACTGCCGACCCTGCCGTTCAGTTGATGGCGGGGGAAGTGTTGGCGCAGGACGAAGCGACCCGCAAACGGGCGGCGCAGGATTACGCCCGCTTTATTGCCCCGCAAGCGATTGGCTACGGCGTGGGAACCCGCGCCCTGATGCAAGAGGAGCAGTTGGGCTTAACCGCAGTGTTGGGCGACATCGGGGATGAATATCTCTATCTGGCGGCAACCCACCCCGGCGGCGGACAACATTTTTACCCGCCCGAAGTTGCCGGAACCACCCGCCCCGAAACCCTGCCATTGGTGCAATTGACCGCACGGAATCCGTTGCTGGGCGAAGAATTGTTCGCGTATGGCGCGTATCTGGGCAAAACCACGCAACAATGGGCGGGGGTGATGGTGCAGGATGCCGGGCGCGTTTTATTGGTGGTGATGTTGATCGCGGGGGCAGTGGTTGCCACCCTGTTGGGGTTCCTCTAAGATGCTTTCCCGTTTTCGCCGACCCTCCACCGCCCCCACCTCCTCCGGCAACCGCCTCCCCCTGCTTTCGCTGTTGATTGTGGGTGTGGTGGGGGTTCTGGTTCTGCTGGATGTGCTGATTGACCACCCGTTACTGAACGGGTTCGGGTTGTTGCTGACCGACTATGCCGTGATTATCGCCGCCTTTGCGCTGATCCTGGGGGTGATTCACCTGATACGGGTTCACGCGCGGCGGATACGGGAACGGGGCAATGGCTGGCAATACAGCCTCTTTCTGCTGATGGTGACGCTCTTTTTTACGGTGGTCGGGCTGATTGAGGGACCCAACGGAACCCTGACCCAATGGAGCGTCACCACGCTCCTGTTGCCCTTACAGGCGGCGTTTTTCTCCTTACTCGCATTCTTTCTGGTCAGTGTATTGTACCGCTCGGCGCGTACCCGTTCGTTTGAGGCGTTGTTGATGGTACTGACCGCCGTATTGGTAGTGGTAGCGGGAACCCCGTTGGGCGCGACCTTTCTACCGTGGTTGGACACCCTACGCCTGTGGGTGATGGATAGCGTTGCCACTGCCGGGGCGCGGGCGTTGTTACTGGGAATCGGGTTGGGAACGGTAATCACTGCTTTTCGTTTTGTTGCCGATGGACGGCGGCTCTTCAAATAACTTATGGTACCTTGTCCAAATTGTGGGATAGACAATCCGGAGAGCCGCCTGTTTTGTGCGGTGTGTGGCACCCAACTGCGTGAGGAAGAACCACCGCCGCCCGACCCGACCCCGCCGCCACCCGCCTCCGCCACGTCGGTTTTCCCGGAGTGGCTGACTGCCCCCACCAGCCAGACCCCTTCCGGCGATGCGCCGAAGAAGTCGGCTCTGCCAAGTTGGTTACAAGGGGCGGAAGTGGATTTACCGCCGCCCCCCATCCAAAAAGCAGAGCCAGCCCCTGTTGCCGACCCTACGCCACCCCCTGCCCAACTCCCGCCGACTGTCGGCGTACCGTTGGATTCGTTGCAGGCGCGTACCCGTGTAGACCTGCCACCCACCCCAATCCCGAAAGCGGAGCCGCCTCCCGCCAAATCGCGCAGTACGATTCTGCCCACGCCTACCGGCAAAGCGGATACATGGGATGACCGTTTGGATTTTTCCGATTTGCCCGATTGGGAATTGGAAGAGGATACCCCATCCAACCCTGTAGCGGCGGATATGCTCAAAGAGCCGCCGATGGGGTCGGTGGAAACGCAGGGATTGTTGGCGGGGGTTGCCGGGGCGATTCCGATTGAGCCGATTATTCAGCAATCCCGCCGCGCCCCGCCCCCGGCACCGCCGATGAATGCCGAACCGTTAACGGCGGCTTCCGATGAAGCGGTGGCGTTGTTTGCCCAAATTGCGGGCGGAGCCGTGCAACCCGAACCGATTACCGTGCCCCGTTCGGCGGCGGTGGGGTCGGGGGTGCTTCATTTATTGTTATTCCTGGCGGTGATTGGCGGACTGGCATTAAAAGCAACGGGGTGGGAATTGTTCAACCCGCCCACCCCTGCGCCCCATACGCAAGCCTATGCCGCTTCCCTTTCCGCATTGCCCCGCGATGGGGCGGTGTTGGTGGCGGTGGAATATGACGGGGCGGTGCTGGATGAACTGAATCCGGCGGTGATTGCCACGTTGAATCAGATTCGCACCACGGCTCCTGAAGGGCGCGTGATGGTGGTCAGCAGTTCGCCCGTCGGGGTGACGTTGGTTTCCGAAGCGTGGAACGATAGTGTGGAAGCGGTGGGGGGCAAAACCGAATGGGAGTCATTGGGGTATGTGACGGGCGGCGCGACCGGGCAACGTGCCACGCTTGCGCGGCACCCCGCCGATATGATGGTGGTGGTGGCGGGGGACAGCACCGCCGCGCAACGCTGGATTGAACAAAGCACCGCTGTTGCGCCTGACCGTCCCCTGCTGGCGATTGTCCCCGCCGGTGCGGAGGTGATGATGCGCCCGTATCTGGCATCGGGGCAGGTGGATGGCGCGATTGCCTCCATCACCGACAGCGCGGCGTATGAATTGAGCCAGCAGGATGAGGATGGCAGGGCATGGCAACGGCTGGATACCGTGACGCTGGCGGCGTTGGTCGTCGTGCTGGCGATGGTGGTCGGGGTGATGCGACGATAATAACGCACCCCCAACCTGAAGGATGGGGCTATTAAATACGGGAATCCGGGAACGATTCTGTTGTGCTAATCAAATCCCGTATTGATTAGCCCTGCCCTTATAGGGCAGGGGAACCGGGGATGGAACCAACTTTGTCTGCTAGGGCGTACCCCAACCTGAAGGATGGGGCTACGAAATACGGGTATCTGCGGAACGATTCTATTGTGCAAACAACATTCCGTATTTAATACCCTGTCCTTATAGGACGGAGAACCAGAACGCAACAGCAGACACCTTTTCTAAGAGGTACTATGTCTTGGTATGATCTGTACTATCACTTTGTATGGGCAACCAAGTACCGTGCACCAACGATTGACCCTGGATGGGAAGAAGACCTCTATAAAGTTATCGTCGCAAAATGTAAAACATTGGAAAGTTGGGTACATGCCGTTGGTGGAGTGCAGGATCATGTACATCTGGTCGTGTCGGTAGACGCAAAGGTTTCGATTGCTACGTTTGCCAACCAGGTAAAAGGCAATAGTTCACATTTTATCAATCATGTGATTCAACCGCCGTTCACGTTTGCATGGCAACCCGACTACAGCGTTGTTTCCTTCCATCGCAAACATTTGTCTGTAATGGTCAATTACGTCCGAAACCAAAAAGAGCACCATTCCAGTGGGAATCTTTTTAAGGGATTAGAACCAAGAGACCCGCCGCCCGATTCGTGACGGCGGTTGGAAACACACCTTATATAGAAACGCTTGCCCCACCCTGAAGGATGGGGCTACGAAATACGGGTATCTGCGGAACAATTCTATTATGCAAACCAATTCCCGTATTCAATAGCCCCGTCCTTTAGGGCGGGGAACCGGGTCTGGGAACGTACCTTGTCAGCCAACGCTCGCCCCAACCTAAAGGATGGGGCAAGCAAACATGGGTAGATGTGCAACTATTCTATCGTGCAGATCAAATCCCGTATTCAATAGCCCTGTCCTTATAGGACAGGGAACCGTGATGGAACCAACTTTGTCTGCCAAATCTTACCCCAACCTAAAGGATGGGGCTACTTAATACATACATCTACGGAACAATTCTATTATGCAAACAACGTTCCGTATTCAATAGCCCCGTCCTATAAGGACGGGGACCCGGGTCGCAACCGTAACGCCTATGACCTTAGACCTCCTCAACATTTCTGTTGCCGCCGTGCTGACGTTGTTCGTCTATAGCTATCTCCTCCGCGACAACGCGCTTTATCGGATTGCCGCGCATTTGGTTGTGGGGGTAGGTGTGGCGTATGCCCTGACGGTGGCGGTGCATGAGGTGTTGAATCCCAAATTGCTGATTCCCCTGCAAAACACAATTGCGGGCGAAGCCACCCGCACCGATTTGCTGATTCCCTTCACGCTGGGCACGTTGTTGCTGGCGCGTGCGGTACCACGCGGGGCGCGATTGGGCAATTACGGGCTGGCGACCCTGCTGGGGGTGGGGCTGGGCGTAGCCGTAGGGGGCGCGTTGGTGGGAACCTTGATTCCGCAACTCCTCGCCACCATGCTCCCGCTTGCGCCCGTCAATGGCGTGGGGATTACGCAAGCCGTGTTGAATGTGCTGGTAGTGGTCGGAACCGCGTTGGCGTTGCTCTCTTTCACCTATACCCGCAACGCCCGCACCCCTACACTGGATGGAAGCAACATCGCCGCCACCGACCACCCCACCCTGCCCCACCGCCTCGGACGTTGGGTACTGATGATTGCCTTCGGTGCCCTCCTCGGCGGCACCATCCTCACCTACACCAGCGTCCTCGTCGGGCGGTGGGATTTCTTAATTAATGACTGGTTGATGGGGTTGGTTCAATTCTTTACCTAACTTTCGCATGATTTCGAACATAAGACGCAGGACGCAGAACGTAGGAACGGCAACCCACCCCCTAACCCCCTCCCGAGAGGGGGAACACGGACAGGTCGTTTCTGCTTTCTGCGTCCTGCGTCCTGTCTTTCCATGACTCTCCAACGTGTCACCGATTCCATTATTGCCGCCGACATCGGCACGGCGTGGACCCGCGCCCTGCTGATTGATCGCGTCAACGGGGCGTACCGCTTTATTGCGGCGGGGGAAGCCCCCACTACCACCGCCCCGCCCCACAGCGATGTACGCTTGGGCTTGCAAAATGCCATCCGGCGGCTGGAAATCGCCACGCATCGCCGCTTTCTGGACGATGCGGGGACGCTGATTAGCCCCGAAGAGAGCGACGGCTACGGGGTGGATTTGCTGTTGCTGACCACGAGTGCCGCCCCCGCCCTTAAAATTGCGGTGGGGGGGTTGGTGGCGCGGGTCAGCGTGGCGAGTGCGGTTCGCGCCGCGCACAGCACCTATAGCACCATTACCCATCAATTTGCGTTGGATGCGCCCGAAGGACGCTGGGGCACGACGCAGGGCGTGCCGGGCGTGGTGGCGCAATTGCTCGCCAACTTCCCCGATGCCGTGATTCTGACCGGGGGGGCGGAAGGGGGCAACGACCAGAGCCTGTTGGAACTGGTGCAGGGCGTTGCGCTTGCCATCGGCGCGGCGGAACAGCAACCCGCCCTGATTTTTGCCGGAAATACGGGGTTGCAGGAAGCGGTGCAAAAAGCGATGGGCAACCCCGCTGTGATGATGGCGGACAATGTGCGCCCCTCCCCCACCAACGAACGGCTCCGCGCCACAGGGCGATTACTGGACCAGAAATTGCGCCGGAGCCGCCTGAACGAGTTGCCCGGGCTGGAAACCGTGCGCGGGTGGGGAAGCACCGCCCCGATTCCCACGATTGAGGCACTCGCCCATCTGGTCGAATATCTGGCGGTCAGCAATCAGCAGAGCGTGTTGGGCGTGGATGTGGGCGCAGGGGCGAGTTCGCTGGTTGCTACCTTTGCCAACCGCGTGACGCAGAGCGCGGTGCGCCGCGATTTGGGCTTGGCAACGCCCAACAGCACCCTCTCCACCGAGAAATTATTAGAATGGGTGGCGGTAGAAGGCTCCCCCGCCGACCTCTACAACCACTGGCTGAACAGCACCCTTGCCCCCGCGCAATTGCCTACCGACGAGGCAACGCTGGGCATTTTGCAAGGGGTCACACGCGCCCTGATTGCCGCGTTGGTGCGGGAAGCCGGGGACGTGTGGCAGGGCGGCGGCTCACCCCGCTTTGATATTGTCGTGGGAACCGGACGCGCCATCCGCGAAGCCCCGCGCCCCGCGCAGGCGTTGGCGATGTTGCTGGATGGAATTCAACCTCTGGGCATTACCCGCTTCTACCGGGATCGGGTGGGGATTGCGGGGGCGATTGGGGCATTAGCCGAATTTGACCCGACCATCGCCGCCGCGCTGATGAGTGTGCAAAGTTTTGAAAGTCTGGGGAGTGTTGTTACGCCGATGGGTATTGCCCGCCCCGGCGAAGAAATTGTGCGTTTCCGTTTCGTCCAGCCCGAAGGTGCCACCGAGGGGGTGGTGGAAGCGGGGCAAATGTACCTGTTCCCCACGCGCCACGCCACCGAATTGCTGATTC
>CBKYSX010000205.1:0-6924 GCA_966690745.1 uncultured Ardenticatenales bacterium | reverse complement strand
GAATCCCACACCCCCGATGAAGACCGTGCCATCGGTAATTTTGCGGTGGCACATCAATATCGCGCTTACCGCATATCCGACCAAAAATGGGTAAAAAACCTGAATGCAACTCATCCTGACCCGGAAGGGGTTTGGGGCAATCTCTTTCTGATTCCTGCCGAATCGGAAACCCACTATTTCGACTAACGCACGTTAAAGCCATGCAAAACGCTATTACGGTTGAAAATCTCAGCAAAAAATTTACGATAGGGAGTGCCAGCGCACCTTATCAAACCTTCCGCGAAACATTGGTGGATGCCTTCGCCGCGCCGCTACGCCGCACTGCCCAACTCCTGCGCGGCAACGCCACCGGAGCCAGCGACATGACCCAAACCTTCTGGGCGTTGCAGGATGTCTCCTTTGATGTCAAGCATGGCGAGGTGATCGGCATTATCGGGCGCAACGGGGCGGGCAAAAGCACCCTGTTGAAAATTCTTTCCCGGATTACCGAGCCAACCAAAGGGAGGGCTTTGTTAAGCGGGCGCGTGGGGGCATTGCTGGAGGTGGGAACGGGCTTTCACCCGGAATTGACCGGGCGCGAGAATATCTTTTTGAACGGGGCGATTCTGGGCATGACCCTCCGCGACATCGAACGGAAATTTGATGAAATTGTCGCCTTTGCCGATATTGAAAAATTTATTGATACCCCCGCCAAACATTATTCCAGCGGGATGTATATGCGCCTTGCCTTTGCCGTTGCCGCCCACCTTGAGCCGGAGATTTTGATTGTGGATGAAGTGCTGGCGGTGGGCGATGCGGAATTTCAGAAGAAATGTCTGGGGAAGATGGGGGATGTAGCAAAAGAGGGGCGCACCGTGATTCTGGTCAGCCATCAGATGAACCAGATTCGTAAATTGTGCCATCGCTGTATATGGCTGGATGGCGGCAAGGTGAAAGAGGTTGGACCGACCCATAGTACCGTAGGTGCGTACGAAGCCGTTCTGCTGAACGTTGCCCAAACGACCACCGCCCCCGACCCCACCCGCACCCACTTTATTGGCTGGGAGGTCGTGCATCCGCTTGGCGACGCGCCGAATGTAGTGGGTGAAATGGGTCCTGTCCGGGTGAAATTTCTGCTGAATGTGCATAAATCGATTAATAAAGCTATGCACGGAATCGCCCTGTATGATACTAATCATCAACTGCTTTGGGGTACAACTTCGTATGATGTAGCATTTGAAAAAGGTATCAACAAAATTACCTACGATTTAGACTCGTTACCACTAAAACCAGGGGCTTACCAATGGTTGGTCAGTCTCTTTGACGAACGCGGCAATATCGAAAGCAATTATTTATTTCCTGAGTTGCAGATATCAACTACTGCCCTAAGCACTGCTCCCGATGATTGGGCAGGGATACTAAATGTTAGATGGCAAATAGGTATTCATCACAAGGTTGAGAGCTATGAAAATAATTAGTATTATCCGCACATTAGGACGGAAGATTCTCAACGGACTTCCTCAACGAATTAAGAATAGCTATTACCTCTACCGGACTACTCAAATACCCTTACAAGCTTCGTTTCGTTATCCAGATGCCTCTAGTATCATTACATTATTACCTATTCGACCAAAGATAGTTGTGGATATTGGGGCTAATCATGGGGATTGGACAAATGCCTACCTTCAGTTGCTAGGTAACACGGCAAAATTCTACTTATTTGAGCCAATTCCTTCCCTATATCAAAAATTAAAAATGCGTTTTGAGAACTATTCAAACGTATTTATCTATGACTTTGCAGTTTCAGATAACGAGGGAGTCGCTGATTTTTATATTTCCAACAATGATGATCTCTCTTCTTTAGAAGAGATTAAGTCTGGCGTTTATCCAACATTCGTCAAGTCAACAAGAACACAAGTCAAAACCAACACATTGAATAATATTCACGAAACTATACTACATCGTGCCAACATTGATCTTTTAAAAATCGATACTCAGGGACACGAAGAAAAAATTGTCAATGCAAGCCAAGAAACATTAAAGCAGACTAGTACTTTGCTAGTCGAATGGAGTGTCATTCCGATATATCAAAACGGCAAAGATTTTCTAAGTCTTCATAATTGCCTTATAGATAAGGGGTTTCGACTAAGTTATATTCCATATCAACACCAATGGGGTTATGAATTATCTTGGGCAGACGCACTTTATATTAATACAAATTATATAGCAAAGAAGTAGAGTTTTATATGCCTATTTTATCAATCATTATTCCTTGTTACAATGCTGTCTTATGGATACAAGAAACTATTGGAAGCGTACTTGCTCAAAACTATTCTGATTTAGAAATAATCTTAATAGATGATGGATCAACAGATGGAAGTGCTAATTTAGTGGAATCTGTTTTTCCGTTTGTAAAAGTGATTCGTAGTGAAAATAGAGGGGTTAGTCACGCAAGGAATCTTGGAATAAAGCATGCCAGAGGAGATTATATTAAGTATTTAGATGCGGATGATTTGATCCCCTCTGGTACTATATTTGAAAAAGAAATTTATGTGCTTAAAAACTCAAAGGCGGACATTCTTTATGGTAACTGGCAAAAGTATGTAATGCAACCCAATGGTTCCTTCACATTGGGCGAAATCGTTGTTCCCAATATCCCCGAATCGCCAGAATCTGCTTTATTCCTTGGAGATTCATGGACTGCTATTCATAGTTGCATGTATAAATCGCATGTCGCTCGTGCTGTCACATGGAATGAATCGCTAAGTATCACGGAAGATGCCTGTTTTTTAACCGATTGCGCCTCAATAGGTTTTAAATTTAGGCACTTTCCCGAAACTGTAGCAATTTATAGATTACATAAGGATTCAGCCACACATAAAAGCTATTACCGAACAGATGTGGAACGACTACGCAACTCTATCCAATATAAAACAAAATGGGAACAAGAAGGTGCACTCTCTGAAGATAGACGCAATGCCTTGTTGACAAAACTATCTCGTATAGCATTTTCTTTTGCTTGCAGTCATTTTGATTGGGAGAAAGCCCAAACGGCACTAAATGTAATTTACTCGATTAGTCCTTCTTATACTCCCAATACAGAACATTCAAAATGGGCAAAATTATCAAGATGGTTAGGCATGAAATGGTCACTTAAGTTTAGTTATTATTATCACAAATTTCGTATTCGACTAGGGGGTAAAGTGTATAGCGGACCCCCAATTAGTTAACGAGTTATGGAAAACTTTACCCCCACTGTTTCTATCATCATCCCCTGCTACAACGCCGAACGTTGGATTGATGAGGCAATTAGGAGTTGCCTCGATCAAACCTATACGCCGATTGAAATTATTGTGGTGAATGATGGTTCTACGGATCGAAGTCTGGAACGATTGCAAACCTATGGGGACAAAATAGTCCTCATAGATGTACCAAACGGAGGTCCGGCACGGGCACGGAATCTGGGTTTTGAGCGTTCGGCGGGGGCATACATCCAGTTTTTGGATGCCGATGATTATTTGATGCCTGACAAAATCGAACAGCAGGTCGCATATCTCAAAAGTAGTACGGCGGATGCCGTTTATGGAGATTGGCGGCATTTAACCCACCATGAGAACGGTGCATCGGAATTTGATGAGATTCATCCAGCGGGGGCGCATAGTGATTTGCTGAAGGCAAACCTGACAGGATGGTGGGTTCCCCCTTTTGCCCTGTTGTATAAACGGAGCATTGTAGAAAAAAGCGGGGGGTGGGACCCCAACATTATCCAATCGGACGATCAAGATTTTTTTCTGTCGGTATGGTTTGCCGGTGCTACCTTCGGGTACCTTCCGCACCTCACAGGTATCTATCGTCGTTATGGCAGAGTCACGGTTTCCACCGCCAGTACCGAGAAATGGGTACGGGGAACCATCCAAACCTTGCAAAAGGCGGAACAAAAGCTCCACGTCCAAGCGCAATTTGAGCAATACCGAACTGCCCTCGCACACGCTTATTACCACATCGCCCATAGCGCCTATGATGTCAATCGCGCGTTACACAAATCCCTGCTCCAAAAAGTTCGGGAATTAGACGCTCATTTCATGCCGGACAAGCCCGCTTCCTATCAATGGATTCGCCGCACGTTTGGCTTGGAAATGGCGGAGGAAGTCGCCGGGTTAAAACGTCGCCTGTCGGGGCAGAAGGCTGAATTTTAAGCGATGAATACGGGCGCAAAACGGCTTTTGTATATCCAATATACCGACCCTGCCGGGTATCCGCCGTTGGAACATAGTTCGCGGATGCTGGCAGAGGCAGGCTGGGAAATTCTCTTTTTAGGAATCGAACAAAATCACAATCTACGTTTTCCACCCCACCCCCACATTCAGGTGCAATTGTTATCTATGGTGCCGCCGGGGTGGAAGCAGAAGGTGCATTACTTTTACTACTGGTTGTGGGTGGTGTTGTGGGTTCTGCGCTGGCGACCCCGTTGGGTGTATGCGTCGGATGTGTTAAGTACGCCGATAGGGTTGATGTTGTCCTATTTTCCGCGCCTAAATGTACTGTACCACGAACACGACTCCCCCGCCGCTACCGGACAGAATTCCGCCTTTATGCGGTTGGTGTTGGGCGCACGGCTACGATTGGCACGGCGGGCAACCGCAAACATTTTGCCCAATGCGGAACGGGGCAAAGTCTTACAACAGATCAGCAACACCACGCGCCCCGTGATGATTGTCTGGAATTGCCCGGCAAAAGAGGAAGTGCCGGAGCGTCCTCCATCGGCAACGGACCGGGTGCGCTTGCTCTATCAGGGGTCTATTGTGCCGGAACGCCTGCCGGTGCAGATTATTGAAGCATTGGCACAATTACCGGACATCGTGGAATTACATGTAGTCGGATACGAAACCGGCGGCGCGGTTGGCTATAGCCAACACCTACGTACGCTTGCCGATGATTTAGGAGTCGGTCATCGGTTGGTGCTACATGGAACAATCCCCCATCGTGCCGATATGCTTGCCCATGCCGCTACCTGTCATATCGGGCTGGCATTTATGCCCTTAGGAAGCCATGATTTTAATATGCTGACGATGGCAGGGGCATCCAATAAACCCTTTGATTATATGGCGTGTGGGCTGGCACTGTTGGTGAGTCCCTTGCCCGAATGGGAACAACTCTATGTTGCGAGCGGATATGCCCTTGCCTGTAATCCTGCCGATGGTTCAACCTTCACTGAGGCAATTCAATGGTATGTAGAACACCCACCCGAACGGCAACATATGGGGAAAGCCGGACGCGAACGAATCCTACGGGAATGGCATTACGAAAAGCAATTTGAATCCGTGATGCGATTTTTGAATGCTTAAGATGGATACAAAGTCCCCTGCTCTTGAACCATTATGGATGGTACCCCTCGTGTTTGGGGGTGCATTGTTGTTTGCGTTTTTACTGTACCCACGAACAGGGGTAGGCGATATTGATGCTTTTACCTATATCATTGGAACCCATGCCATTCATGCAGGGCTGGGGTACGGCGATTTACACGGCAATGCTATAACGACGTGGCCCCCCGGTTATTCTTATCTGCTTTCAGTGTTCCCATTCAAACCCTTAGTGACTGCGACCATCATCAATAATATTGCATTTGCCATCGCAACCGCGTTGCTTTACCACCTTGCGCGGTTGAACCAGTGGAACCGACCCTATGCTCTAGCCCTTGCCGTTATCGTGGGTGCGGGTTTTTATCGCAGTATCGCTTTTTTTGCCAAACCCGATATTCTTACCTTCGCACTCTTTCTGATAGGGTTATATTTCTATTGGTATCATCCCTCGTCTCGCACCCGTTGGATACCCTTTACGCTCTGGAATCTCCTTATCCCGATTAAGTTGGTGACTGCTGTCATTACCCCTGCGGCATTATTAAGTGAGCTTATCAGTGACTGGCGGGTACATCGTCGGTTAGTAAATCTCCGTTCTTATCTTTATCCTGCGGTCAGCTGGGGGGTGTCGCTGGGGGGTTTACTTCTTTACAACCGCTGGGTCTCCGATAATGCCATGCCAAGTTCTCATGCTTCTGCATCGTTGCTGGGTTTTCTTCAAGAAATTGTTGATTTTTTTGTTTCCATTCCCCGCACTTCACTTGCTTTCTGGTATGGCACATTACGCGATCCTATTGCATTGGTTCTGTTTGGAGCATGTTTAGGGCTAGGGATAGTGGTGTTGCTGACATTACGCCCTGATACTCACGAGCGACAAAAATGGTATTTCGGGATTGCCTTAATCCTCCTCACCTTTACCTTGCTTGCTGTACGTAAATTTGACGCTCAAATGCGAACGGTGGGCTATGGTGTTTTGGTGCTGTTGCTGTTATGGCGACCATTGACCCGTTCATGGTCACGCCCTTTGTGGTTGGGGTATGCCACCCTTATGCTCATTGCCGCCATTGGCAACGTATTGTTGGTCAATGCACAGGGAGCAAACCACCCCATGTACGAAGTAGTGGTAAACGAATTCTTGCCCGCCTTGAATGACAGGACAACCCGGACACTCTATTCCAATGCCTATCATATTACTGATATCCATGCAGGCATTCCTTCCACTTCATCAACCACCTTACCTGATACCACTAACGACTCTTATTTTCTTCATATTACTTTACCCAATGTTGATGGAATTATGACCACTGTTTTACCCCCCCCGTCCATTGAAGAACAGTGGTGCGTTGTAAAATCAATAAACGCGGGGGTGTTATATGAGCCTTGTGCGGTTAACGAGTAAATAGTGAATATGACTAAAATTGCCATTTTGATGCCAACCTATAACGGGAGTAAACATATTGAGCAAGCGATTGCGTCCGTGATTGCCGCCCATCCACAAAAATATGGGATTCATGCTTTATATATATCAGATGATCATTCACAAGACGAAACCACTACATTGATTCAAAATAATTGGGATGGGAACGTG
>CBKYSX010000204.1:0-6931 GCA_966690745.1 uncultured Ardenticatenales bacterium | reverse complement strand
TCGGAATGGCGTATTTACCCTAATAGAGCGCACACCCGCCCGCCGTTGCCGCCAACCCACGTCCCATTTTGCGAATAGGGCGGGTCTTTAACGATGGGTGCATCGCTCTGCATTCCGATGACCCGCCCCTACTAAACTAGACAAGGTTTGGGGTCAGGTTGCCTATCAATTGATAAATGTGGGTAATCCATAGCCCTAAAGGGTTGGAGCTATAGACATGTGCTTGCAGAGGAGGGGGTTCTCGTTTAGTGTTCTCCGTTCTGAACCTGTGATAACAGGTGGCGAGATGGTAGCCGTAGGTGAAATCCCCGTCGTTTGGGATGGAACCTACGGCGGTGTTTATAAAGGCTCAAAAATTTTCCAACTGTCTACAAAAGAGGTACTATTTATTTAATGAGTATGCCTGCAAGTAGGAGGCGGTACGATGCGTGATGTCCTAAATGCAATTCAAACGTGGCGGGGCGAAGGCAAACAAATAGCCCTGGCAACGGTCGTCATGGCGGAAGGCTCTGCGCCGCGCCGCGAAGGGGCAAAACTTGCCGTGTCGGGGGATGGGGATATTGTCGGGTCCGTTAGTGGCGGCTGTGTCGAAACCGATGTGCTGAATCAAGCGTTGGAAGTGTTGGACGACGGCAAGCCCCGGCTGGTACGGTATGCGATTACCGATGATATGGTGTGGGAAGTAGGGCTGGCATGTGGCGGTACGATAGAAGTGCTGATTGAACCATTGCCCTAATTTTTCGTTATGCAAGGATTGATACAATCCCCTCATAACGAAAGGAAACCCTAGGAATGATTCCCGCCCTGAAACAAGAAACAGACGACACCTACGCCCACACTCTGCGCCTGATTGAAGCCATCACCCCCGAACAAGCCACCCAGCCCGGAGCCTGCGGCGAATGGAGTGCCTGTGATGTGGTTGCCCACTTTACGGGCTGGCACCCCGAAGCCCAAGCCCAACTTCAATCCCTCTTAGATGACACCTACGAACGCAAACGGTACGATTTTGATCAATTCAATGCGGAATCGGTTGCCGCCCGCAAACACATGACGTGGGAGGAACTTGTCGAAGAGTTCAAACAATCCCACGCCGCCTTTGTTGCCTTCGCCGACCCGATTGAGGACGCACTCTGGGACAACAAACGGGTTCATGGCTGGTTTGTTTCCGTTACCAGCCACCACTATCCGCAACATTACGAACATCTGGAAAAAGCCGCGACTTTGTAGAGTGGAGAAAGGCGAGCGGAGAGCGTTGAAAGAAATCTCTCCGCTCTCCACTCTCTGCTCTCCTCTCTCTCCCATGACCCTCCAAACCCTCCTTGAATCTGCCCTTGCCAATGACCAACCGATTGCCCAGGCTTCACTGCTAGGAGGAACGAACATCGGCGCGAAATTACTGGTGGAGCAAGATGGCACCATGCATGGTACGCTGGGCGACGCGACGTTGGATCAAGCGGTGCGGGCGGAGGTGTTAGTGCGAATGGTGGAGGCAAAGGGGGATAGTGCCGAATCCCTCACCTTCGCGGCATATGAGGCGCGGGTTTTTATTGAAATTTTTATGCCCCCACCCCATCTCATTATTTTTGGTGGCGTACACGTTGCCATTCCCCTGACGAAATATGCCAAATTGCTGGGCTTTCGTATCACATTGGCAGACCCCCGCACCACCTTTGCCAACCAAGAGCGTTTCCCCCATGTAGACCACATCATCCCCGAATGGCCCGAAGATGCCATGCCCCATCTCAAGATTACGCCCTCCACATACATTGCCATTCTGACCCATGATCCCAAACTGGACGAACCCGCCCTGCAAGGGGTCTTGGGCAAAGGGGCGGCGTATGTGGGCGCGATAGGAAGCCGAAAAACCCATGCCGAACGTTTTGAGCGTATGGCAAAACTTGGCATCAGTGCCGACCAGTTGGCGGAAGTCTACGCCCCCATTGGCTTAAACCTGAACGCCAACAACCCCGAAGAACTTGCCCTGTCCATCATGGCGGAAATCATCGCCGTGCGGCGCGGCGGCAAAGGTGGATACTTACGGAACAAGTAGATTATGGGAAAACGCGCTTGTATTACAAACCCATTTCCCCATACCTTTTTAGCGGAGTTGGGGCAACACCCCGTTTGCCATTGCCTCTAAACCATCCAGGTCATCCAAATCCAGCCATTGCACCATCACCCGTTGTACCCCCGCCTCTGCCAGCCGCCCCACCTGTTCGACGATTTCATTCGGCGTACCCACCAAAATTCCGTTGCCGTGCAACTGCTCCCGTGATTGATTCGCGGCGGCAAGTTTTTGATTGACCTCGCTATCATCGCGCCCGAAGAGCGAACCAGTCATCATTGAACGGCGTACCGTGGCGGGGTCACGCCCCTGTTCCGCTAAAAGGTCGTTCAAACGTTGGTTGCGTTCTGCATATCCTTCAGGTGTAAGAAAGACCCCGTTCCACTCATCTGCATATTTCGCCACAAACCCCAATGTTTTATTCATCCCGTTGCCGCCAATCAGAATGGGCAGAGGGCGATGGGGGCGCGGCAGTAACACGGCATCCCGCAATTGGTAATAGGTGCCTTCAAAAGTGGCGGGGTCATCACTTCGTACCAAACGGGTAATCACTTCCAACCCCTCATCGAAACGGTCAAACCGTTCCTTCACCTCTAACAGATCCCACCCGTAATGGTGATGTTCACGCACCTGCCATCCTGCGCCCACCCCCAACGTATGCCGCCCCCCGGATAACTCATCAATCGCGGCGGCTTGCCGCGCCAACATCGTCGGGTGGCGGAAGGAAACAGGCGACACCAACGGACCAAACTCAATCCGTTGCGTATGGGTTGCCAACCATGCCAGCGACACCCAGCATTCCAACGAATCCAAATCGGGCGGGTTGGCATTGGTGTAATGGTCGGAACGATATAGCCCGATAAAGCCCAAATCTTCGACGGCGCGGGCAATCCGCATCCAGCGTTGCCACGTCAGCCCGTTTTGTCCCTCCACCATAATCGCCACTTCAATCATCTTTTCCTCCTGTTGTCGTTACGTTGCGGTTATTCCTGTACCAACAAATTTACAGGAATAACCCGATTGCGTTGGTCCGGTTCACTCTGATACAGCGTGGGGCGTATTGTTGCTACGGGTAGTGCATAGCGCAAAAGGGACATTTGTCCATAACTTTTCTTCTAAGAACCCCTACCTACCCACCCGAACGGGTGGGAATGCCACCCCCCTCAAAACCTACCCCAATAGTGGTGGGTTTCCAACCCTCCGCTTGCTATACTATGTGAAATAAAGAACAAGTTGTGGTGAGCGCGGTCATGTGAGCTTGTCGTGACCGCGCTTACGCTTATCCTTGCTGCGATTCCATTAATCCAAGGGGGTCGGGCAAGGACCCTGCCCAACCCCAACCACCGTGGAGGGTGATAGTGCAAGCTCCTGTCAATAGTGCAACCATCGAGATTATAGGCGCGATGAAAGCCGGGTATGACGAAATTCTGACCCCGGAAGCGTTGGAATTTATTGCCAAACTGCATCGTGCTTTTGAAGAACGTCGCCAAACCTTGCTGGCACGTCGTATCCATTTGCAAGAAAAATGGAACGATGGCGAATACCCCGATTTTCTGCCCGACACCCGCGAGATTCGGGAAAGTGAATGGACGGTTGCACCCATCCCCGCCGACCTGCAACAACGGCGCGTTGAAATTACCGGTCCGGTTGACCGCAAAATGATTATCAACGCCCTGAACTCCGGTGCAGATGTCTTCATGGCGGATTTGGAAGATTCCAATACGCCCACATGGGATAATCAAATCGAAGGGCAAATCAACCTGCGCGATGCCGTGCGCGGCAAGATTTCGTTCACCAACGAAGTGGGCAAAAACTACCGTCTGAATGAGAAAGTCGCAGTGTTGTTCGTGCGTCCACGCGGCTGGCATTTGGACGAAAAACACCTTCAGATTGAGGGTCGCCCTGTTTCCGGCTCCCTCTTCGATTTTGCGCTCTATTTTTTCCACAATGCCAAACCCTTAATGGAAAAAGGGTCGGGACCCTATTTCTATCTGCCCAAGTTGGAAAGCCATTTAGAAGCGCGGCTTTGGAATGATGTGTTTGTGATGGCGCAGGATGAATTAGGGATTCCGCAAGGAACGATTCGCGCCACGGTTCTGATCGAAACCATCCTTGCCGCCTTTGAAACCCATGAAATTCTCTGGGAACTGCGTGACCATTCCGCCGGGCTGAACTGCGGACGGTGGGATTACATTTTCAGTTTCATCAAGAAATTCCGCAACCGCCCTAATTTTGTCCTGCCTGACCGCGCTCAGGTGACGATGCGCTCTCCGTTTATGCACGCCTACGTGCAACAAGTGATTCAGACCTGCCACCGCCGCGAGATTCACGCGATGGGTGGCATGGCGGCGCAAATCCCCATCAAAAGCGACCCCCGCGCCAACGAAGAAGCGTTGGGGCGTGTTCGCGCCGATAAAGAGCGCGAAGTCCAAGAAGGACATGATGGCACATGGGTCGCCCACCCCGGTCTGGTTCCGATTGCGATGGAAGCCTTCGCCAAAATGGAAGGACCCAACCAAATCCACCGTAAACGGGAAGATGTTAATATCACCGCCGCCGATTTGGTGCGTGTCCCCGAAGGGACGATTACCGAGCAAGGGGTTCGTACCAATATTACGGTCGGGGTGCAATACCTGGAAGCATGGTTGCGCGGCAATGGCTGTGTACCGCTCTACAACCTGATGGAAGATGCCGCCACCGCCGAAATTTCCCGCGCCCAATTGTGGCAATGGGTGGCGCACCATGCCGTCCTCGCCGATGGTCGCGTGATGAGCCGCGATTTGTTTGATCAACTCCTCAAAGAGGAAATGGTCAAACTGCGTGATACCCTAGGCAACGAACACTACGATGCGGGCAAATTCGGGCTGGCGTGTGACCTTTTTGCCCAAATGACCCACAACCGCCGTTTCACCGACTTTCTCACCCTTATTGCATATCAACATGTCTAACAGGTGGTCGGGCAAGGTGTCATAGCCGTCCGACTGCCCCCCATATCACTCACAGAGGAGAACCACAATGAAAACTGCCGCTCAATTGCACCATGAATGGACCACCAGCCCCCGTTGGCAAGGTATTACCCGCCCTTATTCCGCCGAGGAGGTTGTCCGCTTACGCGGGTCGCTCCCGATTGAATATACCCTTGCGAGGGTTGGCGCGGAACGGTTGTGGGGTCTGCTCAACAGCGAACCCTATGTGAATACGCTTGGCGCATTGACGGGGAACATGGCACTTCAGCAGGTGCAAGCGGGGTTGAAGGCAATCTACCTCAGTGGGTGGCAGGTCGCCGCCGATGCCAATAGTGCGGGGCAAATGTACCCCGACCAAAGCCTTTATCCGGTGGATGGGGTTCCGGGCGTGGTGCGCCGTATTAACAATGCGTTCAAACGCGCCGACGAAATCCAAACCGCCGACGGGCGTAATGATTTTTACTATTTTGCGCCCATCGTTGCCGATGCCGAAGCGGGTTTTGGCGGCAACCTCAACGCTTTTGAATTGATGAAAGCCATGATTGAAGCCGGAGCATCGGGCGTTCACTTTGAAGACCAACTCGCCTCCGCGAAAAAGTGCGGTCACATGGGCGGAAAAGTGTTGGTTCCGACGCAGGAAGCCGTCCAAAAACTGGTCGCGGCGCGGTTGGCGGCGGATGTCTGTGGTGTTCCCACTTTGCTCTTAGCCCGTACCGATGCCAACGCCGCCACCCTGCTGACCAGTGACGTAGACCCCTACGACCACCAATTCCTCAAGGGCGGACGCACGGTGGAAGGCTTCTATGAAGTGAAGGCGGGGTTGGATCAGGCGATTGCGCGGGGTCTCGCCTACGCACCCTACGCTGATTTGATCTGGTGTGAAACCGCCAAGCCTGATTTGGATGAAGCCCGCCGTTTCGCCGAGGCAATCCATGCTCAATTCCCCGGCAAGTTGCTGGCGTACAACTGCTCGCCCTCTTTCAACTGGAAGAAATATCTGGATGACCGCACCATCGCCGCCTTCCAACGGGAATTGGGGGCGATGGGTTACAAGTTCCAATTTATTACATTGGCAGGGTTCCATGCCCTCAATTTCGGGATGTTCCAACTGGCAAGTGGCTATCGCGACGAAGGCATGAGTGCCTACAGCCGTTTGCAACAAGCCGAATTTGCCGCCGAAGCCGACGGCTACCGCGCCACCGCCCACCAGAAATTTGTCGGGACGGGCTACTTTGATCAAGTGGCACAAGCCATCGCGGGGGGTACGATTTCCACTGCCGCCCTCAAAGGCTCCACCGAAGAAGAGCAATTCCACCACGAATCCGCGCCGTTGCCTGTCGCGGCGGATTGATCCTTTAGAAAATAAAAGGAGGGAGCGATTTTTGCTCCCTCCTTTTATTTTTGTCTCTGGCTAAAAGGGCAAGTACACAATTTGTCCTTCCCATTCTCCATCACGACTCGTAAAAACCATTAACAAAATATCCTCAATCACAATACCCATTTGAGCCTGCCGATTTACCTCAACAACGCCCGGCATAAATTTACATTCTATCAGCCTATCGTTCACGAACGAGGGTATGGTACTAATATCATGGGTTAATAACAGACGATTTTCCTGTGCCGCCCATTCCAAAATGTCGGGGTCGCTTTTTCCTTGTAACCCGACATCTTGTACGCGAACAACATCAAGCATGGGTTCACGTCTTCTTAATCCTCGTAGGATGTTATTATCAAAGTTTTCGTCGGAAAGAAGTTTAAGCATCGTCCATTTCCTCTATTGAGGTGAAACAAAAAAGGGGGACAGTCAAATGACTATCCCCCTTTGGGTGGGGCAACGGAATATTCCGTAAACGGCTGGCACTGGCAATAGTGTATCAAATAGCAAACGGTTTTCAAATCA
>CBKYSX010000203.1:0-6988 GCA_966690745.1 uncultured Ardenticatenales bacterium | reverse complement strand
TTGCAAACAACGGGTCTATAGCACGGTCACTTTAGTGCCGTGAATCGGATATCTGCTCAATCCTCAATACCCCCTACAACTCCTTCAATCCCCCATCAAATGCCAACACCACCCCCGTCAGCGCAAACAATGCGCCTGCCGCGATAAAGGTGGGTTGCAAGCCGATAGTGGACAAGAGCCACCCCGCCACCAGAAAGCCCGCCGGTCCTCCTGCAAAACACATGGCATTGACAATACTCAGCACGCGCCCACGCATAGGCGCGGGGGTGCGCTCCTGCGTGATGGTGTTAATGAGCGGTCCGTTCGGTCCGGCGATAAGACCCGCCAGAAAGAAAGAGCCAACCATGAGCGGAATGGGCGGCAGTAACGCGACCCCCAACACGCCCAACCCGATGGCTACCACCCCGACCAAAAACGTGACGCGCCGCGACCAGCGATGCCCCCACGCCCCGTAGACAATTGCCCCCAGCACACTTCCCCCGCCAAAGGCGGCAATCACCGCGCCCAGCCCCACCGCCGATTGCGCTACATCGCGCATATAGACGGGTAAGAGTAAGCCAAAAACGGGAGCCAGCAGGAAATTTAACAGCACCGCCGAGCCGAAAATCGCCCGCAGGGGACCATCCGACCAGACATAGGCAACCCCGGCGCGAAAGGCTTGCCAGACGGAGAGGCGATCTTCGTCAAAGGTTTCGCTTTCAGGACGCAGTACGCGGGACGCAGAATCAGCTTGCGTATTGAGTATTGGGTATTGAGTATTTTCCACCGTACCCCCCCTCTGTGTGGCGGAGAGGGGGTCGGTGGGTGCGGTTAAAGGTATTTCAGGATTCAACAGCCCCACCGTCGCACCGCTCTGCCCACCCCCAACGATTCCTATCTTGTCGTTCTCTGTGCGCTCTGTGTCCTCTGTCGTGAATCTGTCGTTGCCGTTTTCTGCGTCCTGCGTCCTGCTTTCTGTATGCCGCGCCATCACCCTCGGAATTAACAATGCCACCAACAACGCCGACAACGCGAAAGAAAGCGCGTCCACCAGCAAGACGTTCCCCGCCGAGAGCGTGGCAATGAGCAAGCCCGCCAACAAGGGACCCACCAACCCACTCCCGCTTTCAATCACTTCATGGATAGAGTTCACCATCTCCAGCCGCCACCCCGCCAGTTCTGCCAAATCGGGAACCAACGCGCCCCGTGCCGCCACCCCCGGCGCGTCCAACAATGCCCCGCAAAAGACCAGAAGGAGCAAGAGGGGGAACGACAGCCAGCCCACCAGATAAAGAATCGGAATCAGCGCAATCGTGACCCCACTGGCAATGTCGGCATAGATACTGGCGCGGCGATGCCCCAGCCGATCTACCCACACCCCGCCAATCACGGCGGCAATCACAATCGGAATGGTCCCCGCCGCGCCGCTGAGGGCAGTATCGGTAGCACTACCAGTGGTTTCCAGCACAAACCAGGGTATCGCAATCGTTGCCATCGCATTCCCACTCATGGAAATAGCGTTGGCGGCAAGTAAGGCGAAGAGGGGCAGGGGGCTTTTTTGAGGCATTGAAAATCAGAGTGGTATTGCAGATTAAAACAAAAATCATTTAGCGGCTAAGGTACGCGCAATCTGATCCAGATGCCCTTCGCCATGCGCCGTATAGGAGCGGAGAAAATCCTGAACGGTCATGTCCCCGTTTTCGGGGTGGTAACAGGTGCGTTGCCATTGGGCTTCGGAGAGGCTGAGAAATAAATCCGCCCAGCGTTGGTGCAACCCCGTGAGAATGAGGAGCGAGACCCCGATTCCGGCATGGTTGGCATCGGCGGTTTCCGCCCAATCATCCTGATTATAAGGGCGCACGGTAGGGTATTCTTCGGTTACAGTCAGTTTTACCCGAATGAAGGCGTTCATATGGGAATCGGCGAGGTGGTGGACATTTTGCGCCACCGTCCATTCCCCTTCCAGATAGGGGGTCGTCAATTCTTCGGGCGAGAGGTGGCGTACCGCTTCTTCTAAATAGTGGGGGAAGTCGCGCAGTTGACCGATGAGTTCAAAACGATGGGCAGGGGTGAACATGGTATGGATACTCCTATCAAAACGGCAGGGTAGGGAGAAGTGGATATTGAGGAGTGAGAAAACGGCAACCTCATCCCGTAACCCACTCTCCATCCTGGAGAGTGGGACAAGGCAGGGTCGTCTTCTCAATACTCAATACCCGATACGCTCCAGTTTGGGTCGGATATGGGCAACCGTTTCTTCTTGTGGTGCTAATTTTATGGCTTGCTCCCAATACTGCTGGCTTTCAGCCATATTACCCAATTTGGCATACCCCAACGCAAGATGTGCGAGGTAACTGGCGTTTTCCTCCGGCAAACCGGAAATTTCTTTTGCATTTTGGAGCAACAAAATTCCCGCATCTACATCTCCGGTTTCAACAAGTGCGGCTCCAAAAGTGCCTTCTACAGTAGGAAGCCAAGGAAGCAACACATACGCACAACGGGCATGTTCCAAAGCAAGTTCGGGTTTGTTCTGAAGTAACAGTATCCACCCGACATTATTTTCTGTAATTCCCCGTCCATATGGAGGTAACCCGGAATGGGAGAGAATTGCATACAGCGCATCCAATGCTTCATTACCCCGTTTTGCATCAAGTTTTGCCAGTGCCTCATTGGTCAATGAGGCAAGATGCGTCTCTTGCTCACTGTATTTTCCTTGCAAAATTTTAAGTAAGACGGCTCCATCAGAGGGACGTTCCCATCCGTCAATGATATGCATACGCGGGAACGCATTTAGAACTAACATAAAAAGGTTTAATAATATAAATAAAGCGAGAGGTGTGTACGCATTACGCGAGGGGGTAAGGTCTACATAGATCAAACCAAAAACGCCTATTAACAAATGGGCCAGTAACGGAGCAAGAATGGTTATGAAATATCGTATTTTAATAGAGTTGACTGTAGAAAATCCAAAACGTGCGCTACCACTCTGAAAATCCCAACGAACACTAATATCACAATCACCGATCCTTTTACGCCATATCAACTTCCCTTGTCCAATAATAAAGGCATACACTTTTCCTCCCAGGGCGAGAGCAGATAACGCATGTGCCGCTTCATGGATCAATATCACAAGCGGTAACAAGAGCATCGCTGTAAAAAAAACTGTGGCATTAAAATGAAGTGCGTTTTGTGACGGATATGTCAAAAGGGCAATTCCACCGGAAATTCCTGTTAAGAATAAAAAGTGGCTCAAAAATGCCAAGCGGTGGCTTGAAGATTTTTTGATGCGACAACGCGGACAAATCAACTTCCCATTCTTGATCTGAAACGCTTCTGCTATCGGGGATTTCCGCCCACACCCCTCGCATACAAGCGACTCATCCCCGACTAAATTCTGCAATTTCCGGAGTGTCTCGCGTCGTTCTTTGGATGTAGGTGCCAGCCGCAAATACCGCGCCAATGCGTTTTGGGCATCGGTGGGGCGATTTTCTTGGAGAGCCAGTAACCCCGCCTCGTGGTAGACACGGGCAAGGTCGCAACGGGTCTGGGGGGTTGCCGTGCCATCGGCGATTTGCTGTTCAAGGCGGGTAATTTCATCGGGGTTAATCGAAGTTGAAAGGGTCATTCACGGATTCCAAAGGATAGCCAAACAAAACATCCTGTAGCAACCCGCTACAGGATGCTATCGTACCAAGAGTTATAGAGTGCGCCAATCGGCTATTTATCCTTCTTTTTCGCCTTTTCTGCTTTCGGCTTTTTCGGTTTTTCTTCTGTAGCCGGACGTTCTTTCAATTCTGCTTCGGGTGGAATCGGCGCACCCTTCTCTTTGGCGGTTTCGCGGAGGATGTAAGCATTCACGGCATCGGTGATTAATCCTTCCACCGTTTTTTCTTCGGCTTCGGCAGTGGCTTTTAATCGTTCGATGAATTTTTTGGGCAGTTTGAGGGTAGCCATGAGGGATTCTCCTTTTGTAAGGATATGACAAGGGGTATTGAGAATTGGGTATTGAGAAACGACAACCCACCCCCTTCCCCTTGCGCTATGGTGGTTTAGGGCAGAATAGAAGATTTGTACCGGTAGAAATCAAGGTCGGGAACGACAACCCACCCCCCTACCCCCCTCCCAAGAGGGGGGCTTTGCTCATCCACTTTTGTTCCTACAACGTGTAGGGTCGTTTTCTCAATACTCAATACCCAATACTCCCTACAATACCATTCGTTCCAGCAATCGCTCCAATGCCGTTTCGGGGTTGGCACATAAGCCGGAATGGACCGGGGAGCATTGAATGACCGTACTACGGGGCGCGACCAGCCAGTAGAAGCGTTCCGGCAGGGTCAGTTCGCCAATCGGTCCGCTATCCTTGCCCCCGGCGGCGATGCGCGGAAAGATATTCAGATGGGTGAGGACGCTTTCAACATCCAAATCGGGGGCAAAGGCACGCAGACGAGGTTCATTCACCGCCAGTTTCACCCCCAGAAAGCGTTTGGTGCGGGCATACAAAATCACCCCCACGTTGATAAACTCTTCCCGTTCAACGCGGGGCACAATGCGAATCACGGCATATTCAAAGGCGGCGAGCGTGGGCATCAATCGCCTCCTGTGCAAAGGCACGCGGTGCTTGTAAGCGTGTGGTGAGATAAGTCCAAAAGGCTTCTTTGTACAGTTCCGGGGTGGCGTACACCTTATCATCCGCCAGCCATTCGTCCGGCACTTTTGCCACAATGTCCCGTAGCACATCGGGGGTCAGCAGAGCGGCAAGCCGCGCATCCGTATCGGGCAACTGCCGCGCCAATCGAATCAGCACATGGTCTTGAATATTACGGAAAGGTTTGCCCGCATCCGGCACAAAATCGGCTTCCCGGTATTGGAAATAAAAGGAAGCCCCGTGGTCAATCAGCCAGACATTTTTGTGCCAGACCAGCATATTGGTGTTGCGCGGGGTGCGGTCTACGTTGGAAATATAGGCATCCAGCCAGACAATCGCCGAGGCAAGGTCGTAGTCCATCGGCGGGGTGAGCAAGGGGTCAAACGGGAGTGCCGAGGGCAAAAAATCCAAAGCCAGATTCAAGCCGCCGCTATCTTTCACCAATTCCTGAATTTCGCCATCCGGCTCGGTGCGCCCCAGCATCGGGTCAATCTGAATATAGACGATTTCAGGTACATTCAGCCCCACTGCCCGTGCCATTTCGCCGCCCATCAATTCCGCGACCAACGCTTTGGGACCCTGCCCCGCGCCGCGAAACTTCACCACATATAAACCGTCATCGTCCGCCTCGACCACTGCCGGAAGCGACCCCCCTTCGCGGAGGGGCGCAACATAGCGGGTCGCTGTTACCGTTCGCACTGAATTGCTCCTATCTTGTCGGGTAAGGAAAAAACGTGTCAATTACCCTGTTGCATATCATTCTCAATAATAACCGTGTTTGGCGAAATCTGTAGAGTACACGCATGTCAAAAGAATAGAAGGCAAAAACGGGCGACCACAAGGGTCGCCCCTACTTCGCGTAATCAAGATTCCACGCTCCACGCCTTTGCCAGTTGCCACGCCGCCCAAAACTCACGATGGCGGGTCCAGACCACCCGCCACCCTTTTTGCCGCACCAGCCAGAGACTCCCCGCATACATCCGGTATTGCCGCCAGAGACGCCACCATGCCTCCCTGTGTCCGAAGGTGTGCCAATGTTTGCGAAGGAGGTAAAGCCATGCCGCCATTCGTTCCTGTTGGGTTGCAACTTCATCTCTTATGCGGTGTTCACCCCCGCCGCCTTCCGCCTGATGATGCCACAACCCCAATTCCCGTTCCATGATGAGGCGATATCCCAACGCCCGCACGGAAAGGGAAATATCCACATCTTCGCCCCATGCCCCGCCCGTAAAATGTTCGTCAAAGCCTCCTGCCTTCAACAATACCTCCCGCCGGAAGGACATATTAGAGCCTGTCAACCAGGGAACTTCCCACGCCTCGTTCCATGATACCGCCTGTTCCCCGTGATATTGCACCAATCGCGCCTGTACACTTTCCCATGTCGGGGTGCGGGGGGAGAGGTTTGCGCCCGATAGTCCGCCAACGGGCAAAATATTGGAATCCATGCCAAAGGTTTGTTCCCATCGGTGGTGCGCTTTGACATGCCGCGCCACAAAATTAGGGGCGATTCGGACATCATCATCTATAAAAATCAGGAGGTCGCCGGTTGCGATAGCCAGCGCATGGTTGCGGGCGGCGGGCAGATGGGGACGCGCTAACCGGGTATAGCGCAGACGGGGCGGGGTATCATTGGCAAAAAACGCCTCTACCTTCGGCGGGTTGCGCGGCGTTTGGTCTACCACGATAATCTCTACATCGTTGTAGTCCTGCGCGAGTGCCTGTGTCACCGTGTCACGCAGATAGTCAGGGCGATTGTAAGTGCAGATAATCAGGGAAACCCGCATGAGGATTGAGCCATTTCCATTGACGGAGCGCATCCAACAGTTACAACACTCGTTCCCGCCCGACCCGCACCCATCGCGCCGGGCGTGGCAAACGGTGCGGGGGTGGCTCGCCTATTATACGCACCCGCCGAAAACCTTTATTGTTTGCTTATCCGCGATGCGGAGCGGTTCGACCCTGCTGAAAGCCTTGCTGGGGCAAGCCCCCGATATTGCCCATCTCCCCGAATACAATTTCCAACGCTATCATGCCACGCCCCTGCGCTGGTATCACCATGCCGCCCGCCGGAGCGACAAGCCGATTCTGTTGTTCAAACAGCCCGCCCCGGTGCGGGAATGTACGCTGTATCCATCATTGCCCGCCCCGCATACCCTACCCCGCGCCCGCTTTTATTACCTGATTCTGGTGCGCGACCCCGCCGCCACGATTGCCTCACTACTGAAAATGCACCGCGACCAACAACGGCTAACCGACCTCACCGCCGACGATTGGCTGGCGTATTGGGGCGCAACCTATACAGGACTCTTAAATCGCATTCCTGCCTCGCCTCATACCCGTATCATTCATTATGAACAGGTGCTT
>CBKYSX010000202.1:0-6988 GCA_966690745.1 uncultured Ardenticatenales bacterium | reverse complement strand
GCTTCCCCCCCTTTTAGATCGTCGGGATGGGAACGGGCAAAGCCGTACTCCTGCGGTTCGAGCGTGGTAGCCGTAATGGTATCCCCGCTCCCGTTACAACCAAAATAGGCGACGGTGTTGGCTCCGCTGGTGGTCAGTTCGTCTAACCCACCATCCCCATGTACCACAAAAGCCGCAGTGGAACCCAGTTGTTGCAGAACCCCCGCCAATGGTGCAACCAATTCCCCATCAAAGACCCCCATCAATTGGCGGCTTGCCCCTGCCGGGTTGGTCAGCGGACCAAGAATGTTGAAAACGGTACGGATTGCCAATTCACGGCGCGGTCCGATGGCATGGCGCATGGCAGGGTGCAATTTAGGCGCGAACAGGAAGCCGATATTGACCTCATCTATGCATAGTGCCACCTGTTCGGGTGTCAACTCTAAATTAACCCCTAATGCTTGTAATACGTCCGCACTCCCACTCCGGGAGGAAACGGAACGGTTGCCATGCTTGGCAACGGGCAACCCTGCCCCCGCTACCACAAAAGCAGTGGTGGTTGAAATATTAAAGGTATGCGCCCCATCACCACCTGTACCACAGGTATCCACCAGATCGGTGCGATGGGGGACAACTTTCAGCGCCGCGTCCCTCATCGCTCTGGCACAACCTGTAATCTCTTCGATGGTTTCTCCTTTCATGCGGAGAGCCATCAAAAAGCCGCCGACCTGCGCGGGGGTGGCATTCCCTTCCATGATTTGATTCATCACCGCCTCGGCACTTTCGGCGGACAAATCTTGCCGTTGTACCAGTTGGGCGATAGCCTTTGGAATCATAACGCCTCGTTTTTTGGGCTGTTTTCAGGCTGGCATTTGCCCGCCTGAAAACAGCCCATTACAACTAGTATTTCGTCAAAAAGTTTCGCAGGATGTCTTTGCCGTATTCGGTGAGGATGCTTTCGGGGTGGAATTGTACCCCGAACACAGGCATCGTTTTGTGACGTAATGCCATTACTTCCCCTTCGCTGGTGAAGGCAGTCACGGTCAGCATATCGGGCAACGGCTCTTCCACAATCAAACTATGGTAGCGGGTGGCGTTGAAGGGGCTGGGAATGCCCGCGAACAAACCTCGCCGGTCATGATGCACAGGGGAAGTTTTGCCGTGCATCAGGCGGGGCGCACGTTGTACCACCCCGCCAAATGCCGCCCCGATACATTGATGCCCCAGACAAACCCCCAGAATCGGGGTTTTGCCCGCAAAGGTGCTGATGGTTTCTAACGAAATGCCCCCGTCGTTGGGGTCGCCGGGACCGGGCGAAATCACGATATGGTTGGGGTTCATCGCGGTAATCTCTTCCAGCGTGATTTCGTCGTTGCGTTTTACTGTCAGATTTGCCCCCAACTCGCCCAGATATTGGGCAAGGTTGTAAGTAAAGGAATCGTAGTTGTCTATGAGCAGTACGGACATGGTGAAAATCCTTTTTACGCGGGTAAAACCAACCCCATCATTTCTTTCATGCGGTCCAGTTTCGGATGGGCAACGGCGCGAGCCTGTTGTGCGCCTTGCGCCAGAATCCGGTCCAGTTCGGCTCGGTCATTAAGCAATTGCGCCGTTTTTTCCTGAATCGGGCGTAACGCTTCAATCACCACCTCTGCGACCCCCTTTTTCAAGTCGCCATATCCGCGTGCATTGGCGAAATCGGCTTCGACTTCGGCAGGAGTTTTGCCCGTCATCACCTGATAGATGGTCAGCAAATTATTTACCCCTGCTTTCTCCGGGTCGTTGGAGAAGCGAATCTCGTTGCCGGAATCCGTAACGGCGCGTTTGAAAGAGCGCAGAATTTCTTCAGGCGTGTCCAGGATTTTGATGGCGTGTCCGCGATTATGGGCAAGGCTTTTGGACATTTTTTTGGATGGGTCGTCTAACCCCATAATCCGCGCCCCCGCTTCGGGAATCATCGGTTCCGGCACACGGAAAAACTCTTCTTCGTAGATATGGTTAAAACGCAGGGCAATGTCCCGCGCCAATTCGACATGTTGCTTCTGGTCATCTCCTACGGGAACCTCATGGGCATCATATAGAATGATGTCCCCCGTCATTAGGACGGGATAATCCAGTAAGCCGGTACCTACACTCTCCTGTTTGGCGGATTTGTCCTTAAATTGGGTCATCCGTTGCAACCACCCGATGGGCGTGATGCAGTTTAACAACCAGCAGGCTTCGGCGTGGGCGGTGACATGGCTTTGTACAAACAGGGTTGAACGGTTGGGGTCAATCCCACACGCCAATAGCAATGCCGCCAATTCGCGGGTTTTCTCTTGCAATTGGTGCGGGTCTTGCGGAACCGTCAGACTATGCAAGTCCACGATACAGAAAAAGTTGGTGCGCTCATCTTGTTTGGCAACCCAGTGGCGTACCGCCCCTAAATAGTTGCCCAACTGCATTTCCCCTGTCGGCTGTATGCCGCTAAAAACTCGTTTTTTCATTATGGTTCTCCTATCGGTTGCATGTTGCAAAGGTATGCTCACCCTGATTCATCTCTCCCCGCCCTAAAGGGACGGGGCTAAATACATGTGCCTGCGGGAGGTACTCCTATTGCCGTTCACTGTCGTTGCTGTTGTTCACTTATCACTCTTAACTGCCGTTTTCCGCCATTTCGATGGCAACGCCGAGGGCACGCGCTTTGTGCATGGTTTCGTGCCATTCGGTGGCGGGGTCGCTATCCGCCACAATGCCCGCCCCTGCCTGGACATAAGCGGTATCCCCCTTCATCCAAATCGTGCGAATAGTAATACAGGTATCCATGCTCCCGTTGTAGCCGAAATAGCCAACCCCTCCCGCATACGGTTCGCGGGGCAAGCCTTCCAACTCCTCAATAATTTGCATCGCGCGGATTTTGGGCGCACCGCTCACAGTTCCTGCCGGGAAGGTGGCGCGGACCAGATCAAAAGCATCCTTGTTGGCATGAAGGATTCCGGTGGCATCGCTGACAAGGTGCATCACATGGGAATAGCGTTCCACCACCATAAAATCATTGACTTTCACCGTACCGTATTCACAGACCCGCCCCAGATCGTTGCGCCCCAAATCTACCAACATTACATGTTCGGCACGTTCTTTGGGGTCTGCCAACAGGTCAGTGGCATGTTGGTCGTCGGCGTGGCGGTCAGCTCCGCGTGGGCGCGTTCCGGCAATGGGGCGCACGGTAGCGGTGCGTCCTTCTAAGCGCACCAACATTTCGGGGGATGCCCCGATGAGAACGATGCGGTCATCGTTGCCCTGATGGGCAGGAAAATCAAAAAAGAACATGTAGGGCGACGGGTTAATGCGGCGCAGGGCGCGGTAGATGGCAAACGGTTCGGCATGGGTTTGCCGCGCCAACCGTTGGGAGAGAACGACCTGAAAAATATCGCCTGCGGCAATAAGTTCCTTCGCCTGCCGCACATTCGCCTCAAAATCTTCACGGCTGATGGACGGGGTAAACTCTCTGCCTCCGTTACCATTGACTGAATCTGCCATCGGGTAGGGGCGTTCTAAAGGCTGTTGCACCCGTGCCACAATCGCATCAATTTTTGCTACTGCCTCATCATATGCCTCGTTTAAATCATGGTCGGGAGTAACGAAGGCATTGGCAATCACCAGCAGGCGATGTTTCACATGGTCAAACATCACAATGGTATCGGTGAGCAGGAAATAGAGGTCAGGAAAGGTAGAGGCTTGCCGTTCAAATCCCAGAATCGGCTCAAACGCCCCCACCACATCGTATCCCAGGTAGCCCACCGCCCCGCCATGAAAGACGGGAACGCCCGGTACTTCAACAGGCTGATAAGCCGAGAGCAGGGATTGAATGACATGAAGGGCATCTTCGCGCCCTTCCAACGGGCGGCTTTCCCGTTGCGCCCCATCCACCAGTGTGACCTCGCGCCCCTGCCCGACGATGGCGCGTTCCAATTCTACGCCCAGAATGGAGTACCGCCCCTGTTGCTCCCCCTTTTCAACCGATTCCAGCAAGAACGCCGCGCCTTTGCCACGCAATTTCATAAAAACGCTGACCGGCGTTTCCAAATCCGCCGCCAGTTCGCGGTAAATCGGAATCAAGGTGCCTTGTGCGGCGTAGGTTGGAAAATCGTCCCGGTTGGGTGTGTAATGATGGGTCATAACGCCTCCGCTCTGAAAACAAAAAGGCTCTCGTCGCCTGAACACGGCAAAATGCCGTATCAGGGACGAGAGCCTTGAAAAATACTCGCGTGGTGCCACCCTGCTTAGACCAACAAAAAACGCGCCCATGAGCGCGTTCCGCCAGCCTCACTCTGTCAATCGGTCGGGTTCGTTCCCAACGAATTGCTCACGACGATAACGGGCGTGTCCCGTCGTTTCCTACCCCTATCGGCTCAGAAACGCAACTCCCCGGTCCATTCGGCTCCTCCGTGTGCGGCAACCCTTTCAGCACCCACTGACTTTAATGGGGGGTTGTTCTCTGACGCATGGTTCGGAACGTACTCGTCCGGCTCCCTGTTTTTGGTACTACTTTTTGGTTGTTGCGTAACGATAAAGGAAAAATAGGGCGTTGTCAAGCCCCAGTTTTTAAATTTTTGGTGAGGGAGTCGCACTGCAATATTCACATAATTAGGGAGCTTCATCCAATATTTTGTGGGGACCGATGTTCCGAAAAACGCAGATTTTTTCTTTGGTTTCTTCGTCTTCTTCAAAGTGAAAAGTGAAACGATAGGATTGATCTATCCTACCTTCCCATACGCCCTCTTTACTCTGAACGCGTTTGGTATGGAGTGAGGGGTGAAATGGATTGTCCTTAAATAAGGAGAAGGCTTTGGGAACCTTCTCCTTTATCTCTTTGGGTAAATTATCAAATGCTTTCTTAAAAGGACCTGTTCGCACATATTTCATTGGTCGTCTGCCATCAAATCTGCCAACAAATCATCCATGGAATCGAACGTTTTATAATTCCCCGTACTCAAGGCGATTTCGGCTTCGTTTTCTGCCGCTTGCCATTCGTCTGTCCAATACCATGCCTGATCATCGTCAAGATAGGCAGATAGAGCTGCCATGATCAAAGCATCAAGATCCATTTCCCGTGCTTCTGCCATTTCTCTGGCACGTTCAACCATCTGTGGCGGTAAATTTAATGTTACTGGCATAATGCCTCCCGTATTGCTTAGCAGTATCACCGATACCGCGCCTGCACCGCCCGCCACCCGGCGGCGGCAATCACCCCGGCAACTGCCACCGATGCGCCATACGCCGCCCAACGCAGGGCGCGGGCACGGTTGGCGTTATACTGGTGTTGGTGCATTTCGGCAATCAAATCGGCTTTCAAGTTGGCACGAAAATCGGGGCGTAGCACCATAGGTGCACTGAAAAGATGGTGAAGGTGTTCGCCCAACTCGAACAATGGCTCCAGTGCGTTCAATTCCGCGCCGAAGAGGGTTGTATAGCGGTGACGATAGTCGCCCTCTTCGTGGGAAACCAGTGCGTCACCATGAGCATTGACCAAATCTTGTTCGATAATGTCGGACATAACTCCTCCGGGGAGTTGCATAGTGCATATTTTGCATAAACGACAACATCCTATCTACTAATATGGGACGGTGTTTATGCACGATGTAATAGGCTCTATGTGTTTTTCCCTTTTTCACCTGCGGGGGTAATCATTACCCCGACCACACCCGGACCACCATGTAAGGCGATTGAGGCGGGAACTTCGCTGATAAAACTACGTTCAATGGGTAGCCGGTGTTGCAATTGCGCCAAAAGTAGATTGGCTTCTTCGCTGGCGCGTCCGTGCATGGCGGCAACCCAGAGTGGTCTGTCTAATAAACATCCGTGCGTCTCGGCTTTGGCAATTACCGTTTCTAATGCGCGACGGCGGGAGCGAATCCGTCCTACCGGAACCAATTTGCCTTCATGCACCGCCAAAATCGGTTTCAAATCCAACCATTCTGCCAACCCTGCCTGTAGCAAATTCACCCGTCCGCCGCGCCGTAGATATTCAAGGGTGTTGAGTGTAAAAAAAAGCGCGGTTTTGGCTTTGCGCCACTCTAATCGTGCGATAATCTCATGACGGGTTGCCCCCGTTAACGCCATCTCCGCCGCTTCCGCCACCATATGCCCCAGTGCCGTACTCATAAAGCCGCTATCGAAAACTTCCACTTGTCCTTCCGCAAAATCGCGGGCAAGGGCAACCCCGGTGGAATAGGTACTGCTCAATTGGCTACTGAGCAGGATTGCCAGCACAGGACCTTTGTGGCTGGCAGATTGATATGTCGCCAGATATTCGCCGGGGCTGGGTTGGGATGTGTGGGGCATTTCGCGCCCCCCCGTCAGGCGTGTGTAAAAGTCGTCTAAATTAAAAGTGCCTTCGATCCAACTCTCATTCTTAAATTCGACGCTGGTGCGTACCCATCGGATGTGGTTCCGCACCGACTCAGGGAGATCAGGAGGTAAGGTACAGGTCGTATCGGTAATAATCTGAACCAAACCGTTAGTGGCTTGACCGTTTGATCCCACGCCGCTCCAACTCTTCACGCAAGGTGACGAGGGTGCGGTGGTAGAGCGACTTGATAGCACCCTCGGTACGTCCCATGATTTCGCCAATCTGGGCGTTGCTCAAACCTTCTGTAAATTTGAGTACCAACAATTCACGGCGGTCGTCGTGCAATTCGTTGATAACTTTCCACAACCACCGCTCTTCATCTTGCCGCTCCACAATCTGATCGGGTAACTCCCGTCCGGAACTGGTAAGGGGCAATTCGTCCAATGGTGTCGAAGGGCGGCGGCTTTGGTCGCGGTGGTGGTTTGCCACCAAATTGTGAGCAATCCGATAGAGCCACGATACAAAGGGTGCGCCCCTATCGGTGTAACGCGGCAATGCCTTTAATACCCGATGGAAGACCCGTGCGGTTAAATCTTCCGCTTCAGCGTTGTTGCCTACGCGGTAATAGATATAACTGTAAATCCGATCTACGTACCGTTCGTATAAATTACCGAACGC
>CBKYSX010000201.1:0-7002 GCA_966690745.1 uncultured Ardenticatenales bacterium | reverse complement strand
ACTCATTACGGTTCTGGGCGTTGGAGCCTTGTTTCTGGCACCCTATACACATGCTTTTGAGAGTGCGCCTGTAGGTGTAGTGTATCCCCGACCCTTCGGTGGCACAACCGTCTATACCGATCAAGCGGTATTTGAAGCCGACTATCCCGATTTAACCTTTGAAGGGCTGGATGAATCTCAGGTGTTCATCTCATCTCAATATTGTCGTACCCCGTGGAACCTTGAAACGACAAATACCTGTTTCGGGGCGAATACCATTGCGCCGGGCGTGACCTTTCATCGCGTGGGAACGGGGGGCAATGGTCCGGGCAGTCTGCAAATTGAAGCCTTTTCCCGTGACGTACAACTCCAAAACAACCCTGATGTCGAAGAAACCTTAGAACTTGAATTCCGCCCGTTGGTTCATGCGGTCGGTGTGAAAGTCGTTTCCAATCAGACCTATACCCTTTCCGCCCTGGACAATAGCGGGGCAGAGGTCTTCAGCGCAACTATTACCCCCGCGCTCGAATTTCTGGGTATTTATAGTGATAGTCCGATTCGTTCGGTGCAACTCTCCGTTGTCGAAGGCACCGGCTATTTTGATGCGGTACTGTTTGGTTTGCCGGATGAACTGTTGCTGGATGGTTCCATCGCCCGTACCCCGACCTGTGATGCACCCCCTTTTCTGGTAGCATCTATCGGGCAAACCGTTTATCCCTGTTACCACGCCACCAATCAGACTCCCTATACGCTAACCACCCATACCTTGACCGAGAGCGGGTTAGGCACAATTTTCAGCAATTTGCCGTATACGCTTGCGCCCGGTGCTTCGATCAATACGCAGGCAGTGGGGTATACGCTTTCAACCACCATCACCACCCCTATCACAGCGACTGCACTTTGGACAGCCACGGACGGAGTTTCGATTACAACCACTGCCCTTGCCACAACGGGAATGGGCGTTTTAACGCCCCATCTTTCGGCTGAACCCGCCGTTTTAAGCGATAGCCACCCCACCGCCCCACAAATCACAACGGATACGCTGACGCTTGACAATAGCGGCGATGAGCCGATTACATGGTCGTTTTATGAAGATGGCACCCCGAGGGGTGGCGAAAACCCTGCCTTGTTGTATGACCAACGGGGCGAAGGGAGTACCTCAGTGTTCAGTCAATATACCTTCCTGTTTGAGGGGTTCAGCAATGCGATTGCCGCCGACGATTTTACCGTTCCGCCCAGACAAACCTGGACAGTGACCGGATTAGTGGCAGAGGGCGAATATATGAAGGGAAGCACGGTAAACAGTTGGATCCTTTCAGTTGCTGAAGACAATAATGGAGTGCCGGGGGAAACGATTGCCTCCCTCGTCAGTACCGTCTATACCGATACCAACGGAACCGCAACCTTCGAGGTTGAACCGCAAGTATTATCCGCCGGACGATATTGGTTGCGCGTCAGTGCCTATGTGAATTCAGTCGAACCCGTACCTAACCCTACCGAATGGCACTGGTTTACGGTGAACGGACAACGGAACGCCCCCTATCAGTGGTTTAATGACCTTTATCAATTCACCAGCCCATGTTATCAGAAATGGAACGGCGGCTCCGACCCCTGTGGGCAAAGCCCCATCACGGAAAACAATTTGTCGTTTGCCCTATACGGAACAGCAAGCGACAACGAAGCAGTTTGTGACAGTCAAACAGCGTTCGATTGGGCATCCGTTGACCCTACTACCGGAACCATAACGCCCGGTGGCACTCATACCGTAACGGTGACTTATGACAGCACCGGGTTGGAATCCGGGTTGTATACAGGAACCTTGTGTCTTCTCAGCGATGACCCTGACCAATCATTGCTGATGGTTCCACTTTCATTAGAGGTGAATGCACTGCCCACTGCCACCCCAACCCCGACCTTATCACCAACCGTCACAGCCAGCCCGACCCAACCAACCCTGCCAACCGTTACGCCAACATCAACCCCTTTTACACCAACGCCTACGCCGTCCGCTACGCCCACCATACCCACTCAAACGCGGGAATCGCTCTATTTGCCCCTAATACAGTCCTATTAAGTAGGGGTTTACAAGATTCATGTGGGGCATCTCTTGTTATAAAAGGACAGGAGGTGCCCCGTATTCCTGGAAGGCAAAGGGCATATAAGCCAAACCTTCTTGTAAACTTCTCAAAGTTCGCTTTTTCTGCATAATTGCCCAATGTTTCGGGGCGGGCGCATATGGAGTGCCATTCTGCCCTTTGGTGAGATTCCGACTGGAGCTTTCATGCAACCAACGACGAAAGTGGTAGGGGCACTTGCGGCAATTGCCTTGTTTGGGATGTGGGTGGTGTTCATGGCACTGACCTATCAGACACCGACGGTCACTGCCGCCCCGATAGACCCTGTGATAGCGTCAACAGAGTCAACGTCCGGGAATCCGCATGGACTACCGCCCGACCATCCCGATATTGAAACGATAATCCAACCGGAAAGCGGCGGTGCGTTACCCCTTCCCGCCACCCGTGCCGACATTGAAATGGGGGGAACCCAACCGGGCAATCTTGTAGACACTATGTTGACCCCCAACGATTGTCGGACCTGTCACAGCAATTACGGTCAACCCGAAGCGGAACCCTATTTAACGTGGCAGGGAAGTATGATGTCCCAGGCGGCGCGGGACCCGCTTTTCTATGCGGCATTAGATATTGCCAATCAGGATGTCGCCGGGTCGGGGGAATACTGTATCCGATGCCACGCCCCGAAAGCATGGTTGGAAGGGCGAATTGCCCCTGATGGCTCCCAACTCACCGCCGGGGATGAACAGGGGCTGACCTGCCACTTCTGCCACCGCATGGTAGACCCCGAATATGAAGCCGGGTCCAGCCCGCCGATTGACCAAACAATTCTTGCCGCGCTCACTACAACCGTGCCTTTCCCTTCATCAGGGATGTACGTGGTTGACCCCCACGACAACCGACGCGCCCAATGGGATTTGCAAGAGGAGGGATGGTATGTCGAAAATTGTTGGGACCCTGCCGATTGTGACAACAACAACCCCCATCGCGGTTTTGACGACTGGCCCCTGGAATCTCCCTTCCATACCGAAAGTGCTTTCTGTGGCACCTGCCATGATGTCAGCAATCCTCTCTTTAGCGGCGATGTAGAAAACGGTTGGACACTAAACCCGTTGGGGCAACCGATTGACGATATGGCAAATGCCTTCCCGGTGGAGCGTACCTATACCGAATGGCTGTTAAGTGATTACGCCACCGAACAGGGGGTCTACGCCCCGCAATGGAACGCCGCCGAGTCAGATTATGTCAATTCCTGTCAGGATTGCCACATGGCAAGCGTAGCAAACGCTTCCGCCGCTAACCGTCCGGTTACCTATCCGCCCGCCTGCCGCATAGACGGACCGGATGGACCCCACTGCCCCAATCAGGTCACGCATGACCTCGTTCCGGTCCATGATTTAACGGGTGGCAATACATGGGTACCGGAGATGATTAAGATTCATCCCGAATTTGGCGATGATGTGAACCCCGCCGCACTGGATGCAGGGATTGAACGCGCCCGTTCCATGTTGCAACGCGCCGCGACACTCACTGCCACGCTGGAGGGACCTGCATTGGATGTGCGAATTACCAACGAAACCGGGCATAAATTACCCACCGGATATGCCGAAGGGCGACAAATGTGGGTCAGTGTGGTTGGCTATGATGCACAATGTAATGTCGTCTTTGAAAGCGGCGCATACGATGATGTTACCGGGCAACTCGACCTTGCAGACCCGCAATTGGCATGGTTCGGAGTCAAACAAGCCATTTCGGAGGAGTGGGGTACCCAAATCGGCTTGCCTCATGGCGAATCGTTCCACTTCCTGCTCAACAATTCGATTGAGTTGGATAATCGGATTCCGCCGCGCGGCTTCACAAATGCTGAATTTGATGCGGCGGGCGCGGGCGTGATTGGCACCACCTATACCGATGGACAATATTGGGCAGATGTGGCGTATACCCTACCCGCCGGAGTGGTTAAAACCGAAGTGTCGTTGAAATTCCAAATTGCCAGTAAGGAATATATCGAATTTCTACGCGATACAAACGAAACCAGCGACCGGGGCGATTTGCTTTATCAACTGTGGGAAGATACAGGCAAAGCACCTCCCGAAACGTTGGCGGTGGCAACCACAGGCAGTTGTGAAACCGACAATATCCTATACTTGCCCATGATTCGGCGGTAGGCAACGTTTCTAAAGCAACAAAGTTCACAAAGAACGGCAGATGTTTATCTGCCGTTCTTTTATTTAATCCCACCTCCGGTTTCGCGTTGCTCCACTCACGGCTACCAGAGAGCTGAACAACCACGACCTTTTGCTGACACCCATTTTTCTAGGGTGTAGGCAAAAGATGTCAGGGGCGGGTGAAACCGAGTTTCTGCCGTTGAAAACTCGGTTTCTTTCTCATTTGTCGGGCGCAAGAATGCCGGTATTGCCCAATTTTCTATCATAAAGTCCCCTAGTTAGGGGACAAAACGGATGAGAAAGGTTTCATGCAAATTTGCCTGTCATCTTTTGCCGACACTCATTTTTCAACGCGGCGTTGCCCAATTCTTGTTGCTCATTTATACTGTGAGGTCGCTACTATCATAAGCGAGTGAAGCAAGAAGAAATCAGCGAGAAGACCAGGGTATGAAGTCTCATCTCTACTCTCTTCACTCTTAATTCTTATAACGAGGAGGCGCAGTGACGCGCACTATTCGAGCGGCACGCGGCAATGAATTGAGCTGTAAGGGCTGGTTGCAGGAAGCCGCCTTGCGGATGTTGATGAACAATCTTGACCCTGACGTTGCCGAACGCCCTGAAGATTTGGTGGTCTATGGCGGGCGCGGACAAGCGGCGCGGTCGTGGGAAGCCTTTGATGCGATTGTCGCAACCCTCAAAAACCTGGAAGATGACGAAACCTTGCTGGTGCAAAGCGGCAAACCGGTTGCCGTGTTCCGCACCCATGCCGATGCCCCCCGCGTTCTCATTGCCAATTCCAATCTTGTTCCCTTCTGGGCAACCCAGGCAAATTTTGATGACCTCGCCCGTAAGGGTCTCATCATGTACGGGCAAATGACGGCGGGGTCGTGGATTTATATCGGGACGCAAGGTATTGTGCAGGGCACGTATGAAACCTTTGCCGAAATTGCGCGTCAACATTTTAACGGCACCCTGCGCGGGACGTGGACGTTGACTGCCGGATTGGGTGGCATGGGCGGGGCGCAACCATTAGCCGTCACCATGAATGCAGGGGTGGCGTTGGTGGTGGAAGCAGAACGGGAACGTGCCGAACGCCGCCATGCTATCGGATATGTGGATCGTATTACTGATGACGTAGAAGAGGCAATGGTTTGGACCCATGAAGCCGTTGTGGCGGGGGATGCCCTGTCTATCGGATTAATCGGCAATGCGGCGGAGATTTTGCCGATGTTGGTGGCACGGGGGGAAGTGCCGCACATTGTCACCGACCAAACCTCGGCGCACGATCCGCTGTCCTACATTCCGGCAGGCATGAGTGCGGAAGAAGCAACCGAATTGCGTCAAAGCGATGAAGCCGGATATCAACGCCGTTCGATGGAAGCCATGGCAACCCATGTCAAAGCGATGCTGGACTTTCAGAAAATGGGCAGTATTGTTTTTGATTACGGCAATAACCTGCGTCAGCGGGCGTACGATATGGGCGTGACTGATGCCTTTGCCTTTCCCGGCTTTGTTCCGGCATATATTCGCCCCCTGTTCTGCGAGGGCAAAGGACCGTTCCGATGGGTGGCTCTATCAGGCGACCCCGAGGATATTCGCAAAACCGACAAAGCCCTTCTGGAATTGTTCCCCGAAAACGAGTCACTGGCACGCTGGTTAAAACTGGCGGATCAACGTGTCCCCTTTCAAGGCTTGCCCGCCCGCATTTGTTGGTTGGGGCAAGGGGAACGTGCCAGAGCCGGAGTGCGCTTTAATGAGATGGTCGCAAACGGAGAGGTATCCGCCCCGCTTGTTATCGGGCGTGATCATCTGGATACCGGCTCGGTTGCCAGCCCCAACCGTGAAACAGAAGGGATGGCAGACGGAAGCGATACCATCAGTGACTGGGCGATTCTGAACGCGCTCTTGAATGTGGCAAGTGGCGCAACATGGGTTAGCTTCCATCATGGCGGTGGGGTGGGTATTGGGTATAGCCAACACGCCGGGCAAGTCATTGTTGCGGATGGAAGCGAGGCGGCGGCACGACGATTGGAACGGGTATTGACCAATGACCCCGGTATTGGGGTTGCCCGCCACGCTGATGCGGGTTATGAGATTGCCCGCGCCACTGCCCACCGGGAACGACTGAACTTACCAATGGTGAAGTAGAGAGTTGCAACATGCAACAGTAAAGAAACTAATTTCTACAATTTAACGACTAAAGGGACCCGTTATGGCAAAGAAACCCAAGAACGAGAACTATTGGCGCGATAGTTTTAGTGTCACCGAAGAGGAGGAGTTGGCACTACAAACCTATTTTGACGACAAGGGTACACCCATGTCGTTGGATGCCATCGCCCGATTCTTCGTCGCACAACAATTGGAAGAGGATGCAACTGCCAATGCTGGCATCTATACACCTCAAGACAAGTATGAAGTAGGGCAAAAATTGACCTTCCCTGCCCTTGAAGGGGTTGTAGGGGAGGTCGTCGAGGTTCGCCCCGGTAACAATCCCCGCTACGGCGATTTTGAAGTCATTAAGGTGCAATTAAAAGGGGAAAAGCAAAAACGGGAATTTGCGGCGGGGGCAGAGGCAATTCAATTGCGCGGCGACCATGCGCTTGCCCCCCGTCTGAGCGAGACAGAAATATTCGCCAATTTCAGGGATAGTATCGAAGAAACTACCCTTGCGGCATTGGAAGATAGCGGAGATTATGTCACCAATGGTAGAGAATGGTTGCCCCGCGCCTTGCTGGTAGAAATCCACGAAGGGCATTTGAATATCGCGGAAGCGATGATAGATA
>CBKYSX010000200.1:0-7010 GCA_966690745.1 uncultured Ardenticatenales bacterium | reverse complement strand
TGCGTCGTCGTCATCGTGGGCGGATGATGGCATTAGCAGTGAACTATCTTGTTTTTATCGCCGTCTTTTTTGGCTTGTTAAATCGCATTGGTTTTTTTGTGGGTCTAGATGACCTCGCTGACACCTTCGGGCGCGGTCTGCCCTTGCTGGCGGTCGTACTGATTGGCTATCTTCTCTCTACATTGGGAGACGGGGAACGCAAAATTACTGAACGGGAGCAGTTGTTACGGCGGATTGGCTGGGCTGGGGCAATCGTATTGATCGCCATTGCTATCTTTCTAATGGGCGGTATCAACGCCGTTCAGACGATACTGACCCGTATCGTCAGCGACCCCGCCAATCTTGGGCTGTTGGGCGTATCGGTGGCAATGGGGGGGGCGTTGTGGTTTCTCTGGCGTGCCCCGACAGCAACAAGCTTCAACGCCAAAGTCCAAGATACCGAAACCCTCAATGGCTATCTGTTGCTCTCGCCAAACCTCATCGGATTCTTAATTTTTTTTCTGGGACCTCTTGTTTTTTCCCTCTATGTGAGCATGACGGAATGGTCGGCGTTTGGCGCACCGCAATGGGTGGGGTTGGGCAATTATGCCGAAATTTTGAGTCTGAATCTCTCCCCGTTAACCGAGCCTGCCCAACGCGCCAGTGAAGTGTTGCCGGAGCGGTTTGTAGAGCTGACCCGCTTTTCGTTCGGGGAAAGTCATTTTGTGCTGGGCGCAAAAGATAAACTGTTCTGGATTGCCCTCCGCAACACCCTTGTCTTTGCTCTCATGGTCGTACCGCTAAGCGTCATTCCCGCCCTTATTCTTGCCAATATCCTTAACAGCAAAATTCCGGGGATGAAAATTTTTCGCACAATCTATTTCATTCCGAGTGTGGCGGCGGTGGTAGGGGTTGCGGCGATTTGGAACTGGCTTTACAACAGCACCACCGGCTTTATTAATTATGGAATTACCGGGGCAGTCAATTTTATAAACGGACTTTTCGGGTTTGCGATTGCCGATCCCGAATTTCGCTGGCTTTCCCAAAGTGACACCGCCCTTCTTGCCATTGTCATTATGGCGGCATGGCGATTGATTGGCTTTAACATCGTGCTCTTTTTGGCGGGGTTACAGGGTATATCGCGGGAAATTTACGAAGCGGCGGATGTGGATGGGGCAAGCACAATCCGGAAATTTTTTAGCATGACCCTCCCCTTGCTCGCCCCCACCACCTTCTTTGTGGTCACAACCAATATCATTCAATCCCTCCAAATCTTTGATGAAGTGATTGTGCTGATTAACCCGCCCGCCGGACCGGACAACGCCACCCTGACCGCCGTTTTGTATCTCTATCAAAACGGCTTCCAACGCTTCAACCTCGGCTATGCCTCTGCGGTGGCATGGGTACTGTTTGGGGTCATCTTTATCGTCACACTGATTCAGTTCCGTATCCAACGCTCAGGGGAAGCTTATTAAAAAGTATTGAGAAGTGAGTATTGATACACGACCTTGCTGTTTTCCCCCTCTCCTTATGGAGAGGGGGTAGGGGGTGAGGTTGCCATTTCTCAATACCCAATACTCAATGCTCCGCGAGGAAAAATGTCCAACCGCAAACTGACCCAATACTTCCAATGGGGAATCGTTTATATTCTGTTAAGCGTGGTGGCGTTCTTCATCCTCTTCCCCTTCCTGTTCATGTTCTTTACCTCCTTCAAAGATTCCAAGGATGTGTTTAACTATCCGCCCCGCTTACTGCCCTACACGGCGGAATCAGTTGTCTATGACGGCGAAGAGGTGCCGCTCTATCTGATAGAGGGTAGAGAATACGCGCTGGTGAATGACCGTATTGAAATCGGCATTTACAGCGACCCGAACAATCCCGATGTCACCGTGGAGCGTCCACAACGGGAGGTGCGCCCGACGGGCGGCTTCATGGACCCCCAAACGTTGGTGATTGACGGCGAAGAGCAAGATTTGTTCGATGTTGAAGTGGATGGGCAGGTTGTGCCGATGATTCTGGTGCGGGAAACGGTTCTGGGGCAATTCGTGAATCCGCAGAACCCGGATGATGTGCGTCTGGAAAATGTGCGTACCAGTACCCCGGTAGAACGGGTACAATTCCACCCCGAAAACTATGGCGAGTTGCTGGAATTGCAGAGCATTGACCGCAGTTTGAGCAATACGATTTTGGTCACGATCTGCGTAGTAGTGGGGCAGGTATTAACATCCCTGTTGGGTGGCTATGCCTTCGCACGACTTAATTTTCCGGGGCGGGATCAAATTTTCGTCTTTTATCTAGGCACGATCATGATTCCCTTCGTCGTACTGATTATCCCCATGTATCAATTGATGGTGCTGATTGGATGGACAGACCATATCGCCGCGCTGATTATCCCGTGGATATTTAGTGCGTATGGCACGTTCTTGATGCGTCAATTTTTCATTTCAATTCCGAAAGAGATAGAGGAAGCGGCATTAATTGACGGCGCGTCACGGTTGGGTATCCTCTGGCGTATATTGGTGCCTATGACCATGCCCGCCATCGCCACACAAGCCACGTTTTCGTTCCTCTATGCGTGGAACAGCTTCATTTGGCCCTTTGTGGTGATTAACGCAGGGAATACGGACAACCATGTACTTACCTTATCGCTCCAAGTTCTAAAAGGGCGCGCCGCCGAAAGCCCCAATCTGGTCATGGCGGGGGCGGCAATTGCGATTATCCCTCCCCTCATCGTTTTTGTGCTGGCGCAACGGTACTTTGTCGAAGGGGTGGCAAATACGGGCGTTAAGGGCTAACAGATGCGTATGGGGTATTGGGTATTGAGAAAGAACGACAACTTCATCCCTTAATCCCCTCTCTATATTGGAGAGGGGGGAACGGAGGAAAGCCCTTTCTCAATACCCAATTCTCAATACTCCCCAATCTCAAATGCTTACGACTGACGGAAATTGGTTTGTAGACGAACACGGACGGCGCATCCTTCTGCGCGGAGTGAATCTGGGCGGGAGTACGAAAGTGCCTCTAGTTCCCGATGGTCGCACGCACATTCCCACGGATTTCAGCGACCACCGCACGGTTTCGTTTGTGGGTCGCCCTTTCCCCTTACATGAAGCCGAAGCACATTTTCGTCGCTTGCGCCATTGGGGATTTACCTGTTTGCGCTTGCTGACAACATGGGAAGCCATCGAACATGCCGGACCAGGACTCTATGATGAGGAGTACTTAGATTATTTCGCTGAGATTGTGCGGTTGGCGGGGGACTATGATTTCTACGTGTTTATTGACCCCCATCAGGATGTATGGAGCCGCATGACGGGTGGTGATGGTGCGCCGGGGTGGACGTTGGAAACGGTAGGCTTTGATATTGCTGATTTAGAAGCATCCGAAGCGGCGTATACCCAGCAACGACGCGGCGCGAACTACGGTACGATGGTGTGGCCCTCCAATGCAGGACGACTGGGCAGTGCTACCATGTTTACGCTCTTTTTTGGGGGCGAACGCTTTGCCCCCAATTTCACCATTGAAGGCGAGAACATTCAGCACTATCTCCAACGTCATTTCATCAATGCCATCGCCCAAATTGCCATCCGTGTTGAAAATATGCCCCATGTGTTGGGTTATGACAGCTTGAATGAGCCAAGTCGGGGGTATCTGGGAATTCCAGATTTGAACGCGCCCCTACAACCGTTTGCAGGGGTTCCCCGCTTGAGCGCGTTTGATGGGATGGTGCTGGGGGGAGGACAAACGCTGATCGCTCCTTTGATGCAATGGCAGGGATTGGGCTTTGCAGAGGGGGAACCAACGGTGTTAAACCCCTATCGCGTGTCGGCGTGGACAGCACCCGAATATGATGTGTGGCGCGTTCATGGCGTGTGGGATATAGACAGCACAGACACCCCCGTTCTCCTTCAACCGGACTACTTTGCCGATTTCGAGTTTTTCCGCGATGGGGTGCGTCCTTTTGCCCAAAAATATATTGAAACGCTACGGGCAATCCACCCTGATACCTATTTGTTTGTCGAAAGCGAACCCAATGCCCGCGATGATTTACATTGGGAAAATGCCCGTGCGGATCGTCTGGTTCATGCAGGGCATTGGTACGATGTATTAACCCTTCTGACTAAACGCTACGACCCTACCCACGCGCTGGTGTGGGGTAGTGAAGGCTTTGTTTCGGGCTTGGAAGCGGTACAGGAGAGTTTTGCGGCGCAATTAGGCGATATAAAGAAGCAAACCGAACGGGAGTTGGAGGGGGTTCCTACACTTATCGGTGAATTTGGAGTACCGTTTGACCTGAATGATGGACGCGATTTCCGCACTGAGAAATTCGATGATCAGGCTTCTGCCCTCTCTGCCTACTATGATGCGCTGGATGAAAATCTGCTCCATTCGACCCAATGGAATTACACTGCCGACAACACCAATGAACATGGCGATGGTTGGAACGGCGAAGATTTGAGCATTTTTAGCCTATCCCAACAGTGGAATCCCTACGATTTGGACAATGGCGGGCGTGGCTTAGAAGGGTTCTGCCGCCCCGCCGTTCGCGCCGCGATGGGAACGCCCACCTACCAACGCTTTAGCCGTCAAACAGGGGATTACACCCTGCAGGTGGATGTCACCCCCGGCGACCAGCCTACCGAGATTTATGTACCGCGTCTCCAATATCAAGAAGGCTATTGGGTGGAGGTATCCAGTGGCACGGTGGAGCATGACCTGAAACGGGAATTAGTTTACTGGCTGGGCGCGGTGGCAGGGGAACAAACGTTGACGATTACACGACCTTTGGAAGAGGACAACTAATGCGATACTCGTTCCGCGTCCCCGCGCTAAAGCGACGGGGTTAGATACATGTACTTGTTAATAATAATTATTTAACCCTATATTTGCAGGAAATACATCTATCTAGCACGGTGGTTTTAACCGAATGCAACAAATCAACCCAAAATAAACCGCGTGATCGCCGATTGCCGCCGTTTACGCAATATGCAATGCGCAATACGCAATGACAACCCCTATCACCTACGGTGTAGATTACTACCCCGAACAATGGACACCCGACCGTTGGGAAACCGACCTTGCCCTGATGCGCGAGGCGGGTATCCGTGCCGTGCGACTGGCAGAATTTGCGTGGGGGTTGTTTGAACCCCGCGAAGGCGTATTTGAATGGCAATGGTTGGATGAGGTGATGGGGTTGCTGGAAAAATACGGGATGCGGGCAGTGCTGTGTACGCCGACTCCCACGCCCCCCGCATGGCTCACCCACCAATACCCCGAAGCGTTGCGAGTGAATGAGCAGGGGGCACGGATGCATCCGGGTGCACGTCGCCACATCTGCGCCAACAACCCTGATTATCGCCGCCTCGCCCTGCGAATCACGGAAAAAATCGCCGAACGGTACGGGCAGAATGAACGGGTGATTGCGTGGCAAACCGACAATGAATTTGGCTGTCACGATACCATTCGCTGTTTATGTGAGCATTGCCAACGCACCTTCCAAGAATGGCTACGCGAAAAATACCAGACATTGGATGCGCTAAACCAAGCGTGGGGTACAAATTTTTGGAGCCAACGGTATACCGAGTGGGCGCAAATCCAGCCACCGCGCCCCGCCCCCGCCGGACACAACCCCGGCTTGGTGTTGGATTTTTACCGTTTCTCCAGCGATACATGGGTAAAATTTAACGCCGCCCAAACTGAGATTCTACGCCGCCATGCTCCCAGTCATGCCCTCACGCACAATTTGATGATTTACTTCTTCCACTTCGACCATTACCAACTGGCGAAGTCGTTGGATTTTGTATCGTGGGACAATTACCATCATTTCGGGGCGCACCCCGTTACGATTGCCGCCAACCATGATTTGATCTGGGGCGCAAAAGAAAAAAATTTCTGGGTGATTGAACAACAGGTAGGGCAGGTCAATTGGACGCGCCACAATCCCCAATTTCCCCCCGGCATGTTGATGCTGAAAACCTTGCAGGCAGTGGCGCATGGCGCAGACGGAATTTTGTTTTTTCGTTGGCGGCAGGCACGGTATGGCGCGGAAATGTACCATTCCGGCTTGCTAGATCATGCCGCACGCCCCACCCGTGCCTATGATGAGGCAAGTGCATTGGGGAGCGAATGGGATGAGTTGATGGCACAGCTCGGCGGACAAGCCCCCGCCCATCAAGCGGCAATTCTCTTTGATTTCGCCAGCCATTGGGCGTTAGATTTTCAACCCCACACCGAGATTCTGGATTTTCGCGCCTCCAGCGACGAAGAATTACTGTTTGTAGGGGACGCACCCTTGCAACCGATGAACCGCTTTGGCTTGTATTTTCTCCCCTACTACGAAGCCCTCTGGCACAACAATATCCAAGCCGCCATTATTTCCCCTGAAGGGGATTTAAGCCGCTACAAAGTTATTTTTGCGCCACAACTGCACATCGCCACGGATGCGATTGCCAGTCGCTTGCAGGCATGGGTGGAGCAGGGCGGAACCTTAGTGATAGGACCCCGCACCGGATTCAAATTAGAGGAAAACAGTCTACCCCCCATCCCCCAACCCGCCGCGCTCACCTCCTTGATAGGGGGAACCGTGTTGGAATTTGATACCCGCGAAAACGGGGAATATTTTACGCTGGACTTTGGCGACATTTATGTTCCTGCGGGGGTCTGGGCAGAGCTATGGGAGCCGGAGGAAGGCACCGAGGTGTTAGCCACTTATGCCGACACCGACCGCTTCTTTGATGGCTACCCTGCCGTGATTCGCAAAGCGCACGGGGCGGGGCAGGTCATTACCCTGGGGGCTTTCGGCGGATGGAAATTAATTGACCATCTGCTACCCACGCTGGGCATCGAGCCATCCCTCATCACCCCCTACAATGTGGAAGCCGTGCAACGGGGCAATTTGCTCTTTCTGCTTAACCATAACCCCGACCCGCAAAAAGTTACACTGCCTTCGCGCCTGCCGGATTATGAAACAGGCGATTCGCTGGGTGTGGTGGAATTGGACGGGTATGGATATAAGATTTTGATGTTGGAAC
>CBKYSX010000199.1:0-7038 GCA_966690745.1 uncultured Ardenticatenales bacterium | reverse complement strand
GGTTATGATGTTTATTGGGGTTGGGATTGGAAGTGAGAATCGTATTTATGCAGAACCTTCATTAGTGACACAGCGCACTTTTCTACCGATGGTGGAAAGCCGTACTGCCCCGCTCGCCGCCTATCGTCTGCTGGTATTAAGTGACCGTGCCGGAGCCATGCACCTGTACACCATGAACGGTAATGGAACAGGACTGCGCCAACTAAGCCATTTACCCGCTAAAAACCCGTTATGGTCCCCGGATGGAAGCCAAATTGTATTCGCCTCCCCTACTGAAACGGGCGATGATTTGTATTTGGTTCATACCGATGGGGCGGGGCTAAGACAAATTTCCACCCTGCCTGGTGATGAATACGAAGCCGAATGGTCGCCCGATGGCACCTCCATCTTGTTTTTAAATCAGAACACCACTACCGGGATGGTTAATTTATATACGGTAGACATTGCAACCACTACACCCCGTTTTCTTGCCGAAAACCCATCCTTAAAAGATGCGCGATGGTCGCCCAAAGGAGACCTGATTGCCTATGTTGCCGATAGCACCCCCACCCTACCTGCCCAATTACAATATCAACTTTTTATCCATGACCTGGCAACCAACCAGAGCCAACAAATCACCGATGGTGCCGTAGGGTACACCTTTGAAGGGTGGGTGGAACAGGGCAAACGTCTCTTAATCGGAACGGATTATCCTGATAACCAACGTGAACTTTATACGATTCAACCGGATGGTAGCGATTTACAACCCTTCGCCCATGCGCCGGGAAGCGAGACGGTTCATAGTATCAGTGCCGATGGCGAACATGTTGCTTACAGCCTTGCTTTGACGGGCGGTCCCGCATCACAACTGTATCAACAAGCCATCAGCAATGACGCACCCCATCCCCTCTCCATTCCATTTTGCGATACGCCCACCTGTGGTTTAGAAAAAGTTGCCTTCAGCGATGATGGTCAACAAGTGGTGTACGTGATATGGGATGCAATTTCTATCAATTTCAGCCCCAGCCAATTGTGGGTCACGCCTTCGGATACCTCAGCCCCGCCCTGGGATGCTTCGCTGAATGATGTCTACAGCCCGGTATGGCTGGACAACCACACCCTGATTGTTCACCGCAACGCCGCCGGTGCTAAGGCTTACACCCGAACTCCCTATCTATACAATCTCCAAACAGGGATGGACACCCCCCTCGTCCCGAACAAACCCACACCACCGTCTATGATGTGCGGTACCTGCCTTGACACGATAAATAGAAACGCAGGGGACCGAAACGGAGTTTTCAACGGCAGAAACTCCGTTTCTTTCTTATGTTTATTACCGGTGAAGCACAATTACTTCATTGTTTGATGAGACGGGAGATTCAAATTTGGTAATTCTTAGAAGTAAAAATATAAAAAAGGAAGCATGATATGAAAGGAATGACACCATGCCGTTATCATCGCTATCCTTATGGGTGCTACTGGTGCTTGGTTGGGGACTCTCTGTTGCCGGCACCACTACACTTGCCGCCATTCCACCACAAGCCAAAACCCGGTACTACTATCATGTGCCTTCCTCAATATACTTGCCGTTGACTTCGGTTGCATCCGATGAAGATTTAAGTCATTACCGGGGGTTGCTGATTGTGAGTGATTCGGGGAATCAACAGTTGTGGACCGTGAGGGCAGATGGAAGCAACCGGCGTGTGCTTGCTGACTATCCCGTTATCCGCGAAGTAACATGGTCGCCCGATGGTTCTACGGTGGCATTCATTGGCGGCACACCGGATGAACAACAAATCTATCTGGTAGAAACGGGGGATAACAACCTTCGTCCGCTACACACCCTTCCTGCCTCTACTGTGAGCAATGTGCGCTGGTCGCCTGACGGAAACCAATTATTCTTCCTCGACGAAACCGACCCTGACCAACACTTATTTCAGGTCTACATCGTATCGTTCAGCGATGGCACGGTGATACCGCTTAGTACGCCCCGCGCCATCATCAACCCCCACTGGTCGCCGGATAGTGCTGAAATCATATATGAGGAAAACGGACAACTTTTTACGATCAATCCCAACAATGGGGTCATTGATCAACTGACCACTGCGCCCGGAACCTATACCTTCCTGGAGTGGGCGGACAATGGGAACACTATTCTAACCACGCAAACCCTGACCCAAACCGCCATTGTGCGATTGGATGCCACCGGCGCAAACCCAACCCTATTAACCGACCCCGCCGACTTTATCCGTTATTATGGTATCGCACCCAACGACCACGAATTTGTCTATGCCCAAACGGTCCAAAGCGATACTACCCCCTTGACCTATCTTTTCCTGCAATCCACCACTCCCTACACCCCCACCCGTATTTCGCCCCCGGTAGATACCATCGCGCCTTCACTGGAGCGGCTTTCCTTCGCCCCGACCAGTAACTTGCTTGCCTATAGCCAAAGCGAAACCAAGGAACCGGGGTCTACCTATGATGAACTATGGCTGATTCGTGTTCATCCTCTGGGTATACCCAACGAACCCCGCTTTACCGATATGGTAGACCCTGTATGGCTCCCCGGTACAGACCGCTATATCATCGGGCAACGTTGGGTAGGCACTGTTGGGAATGACCGCATCTTTCCTGTGGTTGCAGACCTGCAAAACGACAATATTCTGCCTATTTTTGAGAATCCCGACGGCTCCGTGATCTTCATCGAATGGCGGTATCAACCGGATTAATTTTATGCACCATTCATCGCGCCTTGCATTACAAATCTTAGTGATGGGAGTGGCTGTTGGAATAGCCCTCTTAAACAATAGTATTGCCACGGCTGTCGCGCCACCACTCTCTACAATCGCAAGCGAAAGTCAGGGGGATACGTATCAACTCTTTCTCCCTCAAATTCTCCGGGACTCCTGCCCGCCCTTCCATGAAGATTTCAGTACCACCGAAAACGGATGGCTGGAAGGGGGTATCTTTGTGCAAGAATATGGTTATGCCAATGCCGATGAGGAATATTTTTTGCGCCTCTTAGCCCCGGGCTTTACGGCGGGGGTTCCGATGCCCTTGCCCTGTACTAGCGAATCCATAGATGCCAGCGTCACCGGACGTTGGCTGGACGACGCGGGCGCAGGCTTCGGTATTCAATTTGGACCGACCCTCTCCCCCACGCTGTACTACCTTTTTGAAGCCAATCCTGATAGCCAAACCTATCGTGTATTGGAACGCACCCCTACCGGAGTTACTACCTTTATCCCCGATACCTTTACCGATGCACTCACTCCCGGCGAACCCGCCACCCTGCGGATTCGGATTGCTAATGAAGTGGCGACGCTTTATGTCAACGAAACCCCGTTGGAAGAATTCATCTACTTATATGAAGGCAATATCCAACTTGGCTTCACCATCTCTGCCTTGACGGAACAACCCACTCTTCCCCTCGAAGCCCGCTTTGATGACGTGCGGGTGTTTATACCATAAGGAAAATAAAATTTATGAAAATCCACAGCATCACTTTACTTGCTCGTTTTGTCTTTATCCTGTTTCTTTCCATGTTCGGTTGGCATTCCGCCTTTGCATCCATCCCTATAAACGTAAATGCAAAAACGGTGCCTGCAACGATGCCCTTGCAAGAGCCACCACCGCATCCCGTAAGGGTTGCTTCTATCCCCTCCGATCACGGCTATACATGGGGAATCGCAAGGGATAATCGCGCCTATCTTTACCTCTCCGGGTATGAGTACATCGGTATTTATGACATTAGCGATCCTGCACAACCTGCTTATGTTGACTCCAAATATTTCAAGGAATTACTTAACCGCCCTGTTTCAGCCTTCGCCTCTGATTCCCAACACATTTATCTGGCAAGTCCCTCAGAAGTGTATGTACTGGACATTCTGCCCAACAACCTGAGTTTCGGGCGCACTTATAGCGGCTTGGAACCCAATCTTACCGCAATCACGCCCGTAGGCGACTGGCTCTATCTCCTCGGCTATCATGAGGAAAGGGGAGGGCAACGCACCTATACACTTACTGCCCTTCATCCGACAGAGGAGCGAAACGTCATCCCATTGGGTACTCATCCTGATTGCCCCGCCATGCAAGCCGATGACACTACACTTGTACTTCACTGTGCCCCTACCACTACCCTTTATACTCTGACAGACCCCGCTCACCCTGATTCTTACGCCACGATTGAGAGCCAGACCCCGACAGAGGGATGTCTGCCGCTTCGCCTTGCCTCACCCTATCTTTACCTTAAGGATGGTGTGTATCGTACAGACCAAAACGGTACGTTGGAACCCATCCATATCATCCCACCCACCACCTATCCTTATAACACGCTCGCACTATGGGGCAATTATTTGCTCCGTCTCGATACTGCGAGCGGACCCCATATCGCCAGTCTGGTTGATATTCAAGAGCCTGCCACCGCTACTCCGGTAGGCACTTCTTTCTGGTTGCAAAGTCGGGGGTGCGGGGAAGGCATCAGCAACAATGGAGATGTGTTGTACGCACTCACGGAGGACAAATTTGAGATTTGGGAGCTTGAATTTGCATATTACACCTATCTGCCTTTAACCCTTGACCTGCCGCCCTTTAACCCGGAAGTGCACGAGTATGTAGGTCTCTTCCAAAAGTCATTCCCCACACAGGACAACACCCTTGTGGTGGAATACCGCACTCTTCGTGCGGACGGAACAACCCAATCCCCGCCTCTATTCGCGGGAATGGATTTTATAGGCTGGTCGCCTGACGGGGTTGAAGCGGCTTTACTTCATCGTACTCCTTACACCTCTACGGTAGAAATCTATCTGGCAACCATTGATGGAACCCATCTACGCCAAATAACTCAGGGTAATTTTTTCAACTTTGCCCAGTGGTCCCCCGATGGTCGTTATCTCCTTCTCATGGAATCTGCCGACAATAACAGGGAGCGTCTTTTCGTTGTAGATACAGTAACAGGCAATCTGAATCCCATCGGGGAAAGCGCAATGGAGTTCCGCAAAGCCGAATGGTCGCCTGACAGCCGTACATTGATGATTAGCCACACCACAACTGCCGGTTCGGTACAGGGCTTACTTTTCGCCACCGATGGGGATGGTAGCAATCCGCGCCTGATTACCGATAATCAACAAACGATTTACTTTCACGGGTGGTTGTCACAAGGGGAACATTTTCTGGCAACCACGGGCAATCTTGAAGGTCATCTATACCGTTTCAATGCTGATGGAAGCAACCCGGTTCCGCTTGTGACCGAAAATTCGATTCGCTTTTACGCCATTTCCCCCGACCGACAGCACTTCGTCTATGCCTTGCCCGACGGCGAACCTAATTCCGGGCATTATCTTTACCTTCAACATATTAACGACCCGACCTCCTTACAAATCAGCCCATCGCTCTGTCTGAACCCTTACTACTGCGAGGTAACAAATCTTCAATGGTCACCCTCCCGGTATCTGAGTTTTGAAACCCGCACCACGGTTGAAAACCCGCCACCGGATTCGGTTGGAACATGGCTTGTTCCCCTGTTGCCTACACCCGAAATTCCAACTGCACCAAATTCCTTATTACCAAACAACGGGAAATGGTTGACGGATCGCTATATGGTTGGCACTGCCCACAATGAAGCAGAACAGGCGACCTATCCGATTCTGGTAGACGTGGAACAGGCAACCCAAACACGGCTTCGATATGAGCCATACACAAGTTGGTACCCGCTTGAGTGGCGGCAGTTACCCTAACAAAAAAGCGGGGCGTGGTCATAAGACCACGCCCCGCGCCTAACCATTCCTATAGCGCAAGATACTTCTAACAGCCCGCGGTTTGCACGATGACATCGGGTGCAACGGTGCACCTTTGTAAGGGGTAGCGCGGGCAACGGGGGTTGCCTTGCTCAGAAGCAACAGTAAATGGAGGCTTTTTCGGTTTTAGAGCCTAACCTTAGTTAGGGGTTTTTTAGGAAATTACTGATGAAGAGACAAGGAATCTTACCAGATTCTGGTGACACCATACTGATCGAAAATCGTGTCTATTCCAATAATAGGAATAGCTTTGACGAGCGACTGTGCAATGATCAAACGATCAAATGGATCGCGATGGTGCAAAGGAAGTTTCGTTACGTGAAATATGTGTTCCAGAGAAATTCCCAATACGGTAATCGTGTTGCGTTGTAATTGTTCGGGTATCAATATCTCAAACGGGTAGCCCAAATTGAGTTTTCCTTGCCCAACTTTAATTACCATCTCCCACAGACTGGCAATACTAAGGTATATACCATGCTCCGGGTTAGAAATTAGTGGACGTAATTGGGAAGGAAGTGATTCATTGCCCTCAATAAACCATATGAAGGTATGAGTATCCAATAAAAAATTCATTCCATATATTCCCTGAAATCTTCAAGTGGCGCATCAAAATCATCCGCCATATGAATCAGTCCTTTTGCACTTCCAAACTGACGGGGAACCTTAATAACCGTTTCCGGTACAAGTCGAATCATCTGACCATCCGTAGTGATATAAACATCTTCCCCATTCACTGCCGCTTCAATCAAGTCTAAAAGACGGGTTGTTGCTTCTTCTAAGGCAACTTTGACCATATAACTCTCCTCATTGCTCCCATGGCGCGTTACCAACAATTATAGCATAACAGAATCGGCTTTCGGAGGATTTAGGTGGCAATTTGCTATACAGCGAAATAGAATCCACCATTTGAGTCCGTGAACAACTCGGAAGGTTAAACCCTCATCCCCCCTTGACAGGAACAGTCGCTCAATGGTATTCGTACTATAACGTATGAATCTCCCATTGGAGCATAACCCCATGACCACGCCTGTTGACGTGCTTCTCCGTAGTGCCTTCCTATTATTAATGGGGGTTGCACTCTTAACTGCCTGCAACTTGTTTACGACCAACAATGATCCTGCCGCTAACGTCGGTACGCTGGTACAGTCCAGCGTAGACCGTACCTACCCGCAAGTATCAGACGAAACCCTGCAACAGGTGGGCATGGCATACAATGCCTTTGCCTTCGACTTTTACCAACAGGCGCGGCAAGACAGTAGCG
>CBKYSX010000198.1:0-7041 GCA_966690745.1 uncultured Ardenticatenales bacterium | reverse complement strand
TATAGACAGCGAACGCGATATCTGGGCTATTGGTTTCTGCCCATACTTCAATCTTTTCACTTTCTCCGCCATATCCCACCTTAACCCAGACCGTTTCTCCCGGTGCAATCGCTTGCCATTGATTGAGGATAGGGGATGCCGGTTCCGTGATAGGAGCACTTTCCGATGCTTCACCACTGCCGCCATTGCTTTCCCCGTCCACTTACATAACTGTTTCAATCAATGGCTCTACGGTGACACCTTCACTTGCAACATAAAGACTATAGGTATCCGCCGCACCGGTGGGGTTCTCTACTTCCACGTATAGGGTACGCGCCTCCACAAATTCTCCGGTCCAGTAGCGATCACCGGGGGTATAGTCATCTTCACTGCCACGCCCTATGGGTTCACGCTCATCTTCGTCTGCCGCCAACCGCTCGGATGTCCAGACGGCGAAAGTCATACCATCATTCGCGCTGTCCAGCCATAATTCAATCTTTTCGCTGTCCCCGGAATACTCAAATGAAATCCATTCGGATGCCCCCGCTTCCAGCGTTTCGTTGGCGGCAAGCGTCCGGCTTTCCGCCGCCGATGCGGATGGGGGGTAAAAGAATGCCGCCAAAAACAACAGCAGGGCGGTCACGGCAAAAACAGTGACTTGAACAGGTACGACAGTCAGGGTGTTGGTGGATGTACGGTTCATAGGATGCTCCTTATGGTTGCATAGTGCATATTGCGTGTTCCATGAACGCCAAAGACTTCTATTTGCGTATTGCTGGATGGACATTCAATTGTCGTTTTATGCACTATGCAACATGCAATATGCACTTTAATAGATGTGAACTATCGTTCTTGCTTGCGCTGGCTCGTCCGAACCACACTTTGAGCATAGACAAAAAATGCGAAGAAAAGGGCAACATTTCCTGTAAATCCTGTCGAAATCTTTTGGAGAACCCTGCACAATGGAGCAAGGAATCCATACAGAATCTTCATAATGTCTAAATACCTTCTGCCTACGCTTTAGATAGTCCACTCGGACACCCCTCGACAACGAAAAGCATGGCACTCCATTTTCGTCGTCGGGGGGCATCAAGATTCAGAGACAGGAGTCATAACCATGAACCTTAGCAAGAAACTTGCATTCGGAGCGATGGGTGGTGCGTTGGCATTAACCCTCGCCGTCGGGGGAATTACCGCGTTTGCACAGGATGCGGAAACGGCAACCCCCACCGCCCCAATGGGCGGGGTTGGGTTGTTCGCCCCCGGTGGGCATTTTGGCGGACGTGGTGGCGTGGCGGATGAATATTTGGCAGACGCGTTGGGGATTACGGTAGAGGAATTGGATGCGGCACAAGCGGAAGCCCGCGCCGCGATGCTTGCCGATGAGGTAGCGGCAGGGACGATTACGCAGGAACAAGCCGACCTCATTACGGCGCGGAGCATTGTGGAATCCTACGTGGATAAGGACGCGTTGGCGGCGGAAACCGAAGGGTTGGACCGTTCCGAAGCCGCCACCGCCCGCCAAGCCGCTTACGAAGCGGCAGTGGCGGAAGCCCTCGCCGATGGCGCGATTACGCAGGATCAAGCCGATACCCTTTTGGCGGAACCCTTCGGGCGCGGTTTTGGGGGTCCTGGTGGGCGAGGCGGGCGCGGCGGTCCGTGGGGGGGTATGACCCCGGATGGAACCATGCCGACCACGCCTTCGACGGAGAGTTCGACCGAATCCGGAATTTAACGGTTCGGTATAACAAAAGAGCCGCCCTAACAAAGGCGGCTCTTTTTGTTGTCTATTGCAGAACTGTACTAACACCACAGGACTTAACAACGGAAGGAATGTGTTCCCCCTCTTGGGAGGGGGGTAGGGGGTGGGTTACCGCTTTCCACCTGCCTCTATGTCAATAACGTTGCAGGATTACGGCAGTAACGATTTCATCTGTTTGAAAATAAAATTTGCCGCGAATTTCGGGTTGAGCCTGTAGAGGAAATCCATCATTTGGGCATCCGAGCCAACCAGAACACGGTAGCGATTCTTTTCGATTCCGTCCACGATGATTTCCGCCGCCTTTTCCGGTGCTAATGGTTTGATGGAAGGTCGTTTGCCGCCCGCTTCCGCCATGCGGTTTTGATCCAGCCCGGAATTGGCGGCGATGTTCGTACCAATCGCTCCCGGAAAGACAACGGTGACATGGACATTCGTGGTTGCCAGTTCCGAATGTAACGCTTCGGTAAGTAGTTTCACCGCCGCCTTTGCCGCCCCGTAAACGCTCTACCCCGGAACGGGTAAAAACCCACCCATGCTGGAGATGTTGGTAATATGCGCTTCCGGTCGCTTAAGCAAATGGGGCAAAAAGGCTTTTGTCATATACAGCATCCCGTAGAAATTAACATTCATTACCCGTTCAATCGCGTCGTAGCCCAAATCATTCACGCGCACGAAGGGCTGAATGATGCCCGCATTATTAATGATGCCATCCACCGCACCATGAGCGGCAATCACCTGTTCGGGCAGGCCAGAAACCGCCGCCTTATAGGTGATGTTGACAATGTGGGTGGATAACTGCGTTTGGAGGCTTCCGGCACGTTCAACAGTTTCCGCCAATGCCGCTTCGTTGATGTCTACGGCGGCGACCTTTGCCCCCTTTGCCAGCAGAAGTAGAACCAGTTCCCGCCCGATGCCACTGCCGCCCCCGGTGACCACCATTACTTTGTTCAGCACGTTCATGTTACACATCTCCCCGGTATGTTTGGGTGGGTTTATGGGAATCGCGGCTTGCCGTCGAACCTGTTAAGCGAAAAAGGGCATCGTAGACGTTTCGGCTCATTTCTGCGTCTAACACATCAATACTCAGGGCGCGGGCAAAAACAATGCCATCTACGGCAAACCGTATGATGGTTGCTTCAACAGGGTCTAGCCCATCTTCCATGGCGGAACGGTGGCTTGATTCAAAACTATGGCGAATCCGCTCTACTATCTGATGGTCGGCGGCAACCGCCGCGGCGAGGGCGGGAATCAGGTTTTTATCGCCGTATTCCATCGAGAAAACCGTACGGATGTAGGCACGTAACCACCGCCCCGCCGCGCCCTCCGGCTCCGTAGCCAACTCCATTTCCAGCCGTTGGCGAAAGGATTCAATCACCTGGTCAATCAAACCATCAATCAGGGCTTCTTTTGACGGGAAGTGATGGAGTACGCCCCCTTTGGTAATGCCCGCTTCCCCGGCAACGGCATCAATCGTGAAGGCGGTAACGCCGAGGCGGACGATAATTTGTGCCGCCGCCTGAAGGATGGTGTCGCGGGTACGGAGGGCTTCTTCTTTGGTTCTACGCATAGGGACTCACTTTTTTGTGGCATGAATGAAGCATATACGAACGGAAACCCACCCCCCTTCCCCCCTCCCAAGAGGGGGAATAAGACCTTACTTCTGCCGCATGGTTGACAAGTAAGTGGTATTGCTAGTCAATATGCCGTTCGGTGACGGTGGTTTTTAAACCGAATTTGGGGTAGATGGTTCCCGCCACGCCAATCTCAACCGGGTGGGTCGGGACGAGAGCGACACGATACTGTTGCACCATGGTTGCCAGCAACAACACCCCTTCTATCATCGCAAAGCCGTTACCAATGCAGATACGCGGACCCCCGCCAAAAGGAATATAGGCTTCGCGCAGGGGTTGGTCCTCTTTCGCTTTCAACCACCGTTCCGGAACAAAATCATGCGGGTTGGAATACCACCGTTCATCGTGATGTACCACCCACGGGCTGATCCAGATCAGCGTATCTTTAGGAACCGAATAGCCACTAATTTCAACATCTTGCAATGCCATCCGTTGGAAAATCCATGCGGCAGGATAACAGCGCAACGCTTCTTTCACTACCGCATTGCAATAGGGCAGATGCTCGACATCTTCAAAGGTGGGCGCACGTCCATTTAACACTCTATCAATCTCTGCTTCCAATGTGGCGTAAACATCCGGGGTGCGCGAAAGCAAGAGCCAACTCCAGGCAAGGGTATTGGCGGTGGTTTCATGCCCCGCAAGATAGAGGGTGCGGATTTCATCCAAAATCTGTGCCGTAGGCATCGGCTGACCCTCATCATCCCGCGCCTCCATGAGCATGGTCAATAAATCCTGTTGGGCGTTGCCTGCGGTGCGCCGTTGCTCAATCAATTCCAATAGCAACCCGTTAATATAGTCCACGCCCGCATTCATTTGTTTGCGGGTCGGGGTTGGAATAAAGGCGGGTAAGACTGCATCCAGACCGCTCATTTCTGCGCCCAACCCCTCCATCATGGCATCGAATGCCTTGCCTGCATCCTTTGCCGTCCCCTGCACATCTACATCAAACAGGGCTTTCATAATAATACGCTGGGTCAGGAGCATCATTTCCTCGTAGATGTCGTAGACAGCCCCACTGTGCCAGCCTTGCATCATTTCCTGCGTATACGCAACCATCGTGTCTGCATAGGTTCCAAGCCCCTGATGATTAAAAGCAGGAGCCGCCAACCGCCGTTGGCGTTTCCAGAAATCACCCTCGCTGGTGACTAATCCGTTGCCCAAGACCTTCTTCATGGCGTTGGAGGCGTGTCCTTTGCCATAGGATTTACCGGTGTCCAATAACACCTGTTTGATGGCTTGCGGGTCGCTGACGAGAATCGTTTTACTGCCCTTGCCCGCTGAGAACAGGGCGATGTCGCCGTAGTTCCGTTGCAGGCGGGTGACAAATTCAAGCGGGTTTCGTGCCAATTCCGGTAAATTCCCAATCAGGGGCAAGCCGGGAACGGCAACGGGTGAAGGTAGGGTGGGTTGTGCTATAGACATATTGAATGACGACTCCTCTATGGGTTCATCTATTAACATACCGTCTGGTTGGTATGTATAAATAATAGGACGAGATGCAAGGGGTTGTCAAATTGTCTTTCTCCATGTGCGAACCCTAACATGTTATGCACAACTTCTCCGAAATGTTGGAGGATGATTGGAGGGTAACACGTCCTCGCGCTACCCGGATGTAGTACCGACAAGCGGGGGTTAGTGCGTATTCCGTACATGACCTTGACGGAATACGCACTACGCAACTCCGCTATCCTTTTTGCCAAAATCAACTGCTCTTCAACAAAAGGTTCACCCCATGACCACCATTCTCATCATTGATGACCAACCCTCCATTCGGGAATTGGTCGAACTTTATCTCGTTGCCGACGGTTTTCGTGTGGTGGCGGCGCGGAACGGGCGCGAGGGGCTGTTTGTGGCGCGGCAGGAACAACCTGATTTGATTTTGCTGGACGTGATGATGCCTGATATGGATGGCTATTCCTTCTTAAAGGAACATCGCAAAGAGCGGGATACGCCAATTATTATTTTGACGGCGAGAGGGGAGGATACCGACCGGGTGTTGGGGTTGGAAATGGGAGCAGACGATTATGTGACCAAGCCTTTCAACCCCCGCGAATTAGTGGCGCGGGTTCGTGCGGTGATTCGTCGCATGAACCGTACCGCCGAGGCGGTAGGCATGACCTATCGGGCAGGGGAATTGATAATACAACCCACGTCGCATCGTGCCACGCTGGGGGACACACCACTCGACCTGACCCGTACCGAATTTGATTTGCTGACGATTATGATTCGTACGCCGGGGCGGGCATTTTCCCGGTGGGAATTATTGGAGCGGTTGGATGCCGACGACCCCGATCAATATGAACGGACGATTGATGTTCACATTCGCAATCTCCGCGCTAAAATCGAACCCGACCCGCGCCAGCCGCGCTATGTGGAAACGGTCTACGGGGTGGGGTATCGGTTCGCGGAGCGGGTGGAGGGCTAGAGATAAAGGGGGTAAAGGAGAAAAGACGAAAGAAACGGCAGTTGTAATGGAGAAGGCTAAAGTACGTACCACGCAACAAAAAAGGGGCTTGCGCCCCTTCGTTTTAACTCCCCTTGTTATACAGTCGTTCCCGTATCGCCAGAATCTCCCGCCTCACCGTATCATTACTTTCGATGAGGTCCGCGATTTTGTCCACCCCGTAGAGAATCGTGGAGTGGTCGCGCCCCCCCATCATTTCCCCGATTTCGCTCAGCGAGGCATCGGTTTCTTCCCGCGCCAGATACATTGCCACCTGCCGTGCAAAGGCAATCGGCTTTTTGCGACTGGAACTGCGAATGTCGTCCATCGCCACATTGTAATAATCGGCGGCAGTTTGCATCACAATCGGCAGGGCGATGCCTTGCGGACGGTCCAGCACATCTTTCAACACTTTTTCCGCCAACTCATTGTTTAACGGCATATTGTTGAGTTGGGCGTGTGCCACCACCCGAATCAATGCCCCTTCCAATTCGCGGATGTTGGATTGCACCCGATGGGCAATCAGTTCCACCACGGACATAGGGACATGAATGGTCTGGCTTTCGGCTTTTGCCTGCAAAATGGCAATCCGCGTTTCAAGGTCGGGCGGTGCGATGTCACATACCAATCCCCCTTCAAAACGGGAACGGAGCCGTTCTTCCAATAGCACAATCGCTTTGGGCGGACGGTCACTGGAAATCACAATTTGCCGTCCGGCGGCTTGCAGGGTGTTAAAGGTATGGAAAAACTCTTCCTGCGTACTTTCTTTCCCCGCCAGAAACTGAATGTCGTCAATTAATAACATATCCGTACTGCGATAGCGCGAACGGAAGGATTCCACATTTTTGGAGCGAATATCAGCAATCAATTCATTGGTAAAGCGTTCAGACGAAACATAAACGGCGGTCATCCCTTTTTGTTCAATTTCATGCTTAATGGCTAACAATAAGTGCGTTTTTCCAAGTCCGACCCCCCCGTAAATAAAAAGGGGGTTGTAGGCAACGGCGGGGCGTTCCGCCACGGCAACGGCGGCGGCGTGTGCCAGCCGGTTTGCCGCCCCGACCACGAAGGTATCAAACGAAAAGCGTTCCTGCACCGAACTTAAGGGGGCAGGAATGGTCGAACGGGGGGTTGCCACCGGTGCGGGCGGCGGGGTCGGCGCAGGGGCAGGGGTGTAGGCTTCCTCTGGTTCGGCTACCGATGTAGAGAGTGGAGTGTAAGCGACA
>CBKYSX010000197.1:0-7042 GCA_966690745.1 uncultured Ardenticatenales bacterium | reverse complement strand
TTGTGTAACTGAGTCCGAAAAACGTTCCCCATGCCAGCGTAAGCAAAACAAAAGTCCAATTCAAGGGGTCGGCTTCATGTTCGAGAAAATAAAGATAGCCCCGAAAACCATAATAAATTGCCATAATTCCTAACCCTGCCCGCATCCATCCCCGAAAACGGGAATCGTAGTAGCGGCTATAAAATGATTCAAGGCTAGGGCTAAAGCCGGTAAATCCCATTCGTTTACGAACAGTGGTAGGCAAATCGCTTAAATCTACTCCACGTAAATTTTCCGCAAGGGCGGCGGGCAAGGTTGGGCTAAGGGGAAATCGTTGAGCGAGGGCGGGGATATTCGGGTTCACTGTTTTAAGAGAAATGGAAAGGGTTTGGGCAGGATGCACCCAAACCCTTTTTGCTGACCGTGAACGACCTACTCTATCATTGTAGGACGTACCACCATTCCCTGAGAGATGTAAATACTTGACAAGTTAAGACCCTTGTACTATTCGATTTCGTCCTTCGTCCTTTGCCTGATACATTAAATCATCACCACGTTGAAGCATTTGCTCCGCGCTTAAGGCATGAGGCGGAATTGCCATCACCACGCCACCACTAACTGTTACCCGAAAGGAACCGTTCTCGCGGGGAATAAGAGTGGTACGGATGGTGGAGCCAATCTCTTTGGCAAGCGCATTTGCCTGCTCTTGATCCATATCAGATAAAAAGAGGGCAAATTCTTCCCCGCCCAGCCGCCCTGCTACCCCCTTATCTCCTGCCGCTTGCGCTAAAATGCGCCCAATGGTACGGAGGGCGGTATCTCCCGCCGCATGACCATAGGTATCGTTCACCTGTTTGAACCTATCCACATCAAAAACGATCAGAGCGGTTGGTGTCCCGGCTTGCAGTGCCTCGCCCAATCGTTCCGCAAAATAACTGCGATTGGCAATACCCGTCAACCCATCGGTCGTAACGAGGTTGTAAATGGTAAGACGATTCAGGAACCCGGAACGGGCTTGAAGCTCTTGAATGGCATTAAAGAACAGTAGAGCTGTTAATGCCATTGCAATGGTGACAAGCAGTTCGGGGCGGAGGGGAATACTATAAAGCAGACACGCCCCCACCATTACAATAATTTGGGCAATCGTGGCACTGCTTGCCAGACGGAACGGCAAGCCAAAGGTGAGGCAGACAATCACAAAGGGACCCAGAATTTGGGGCACACTGGAATCATAATGCCCAGCCAACCAGGGTTCGTAATTGACCTGTACCACGGTCCATGCTGTTAAAGGGAACGCGGGCATCGTCAGGAGATGTAGGTAACGCAAAGGCAGTCGTGTGAAGGATAGCCCCAGCAGGATAAGCCACCACATAGCAAGCAGGGCAAAACTCCATGTCGAAGCTTCTTCAGGACCCTGACGAAAGAAGGCGACGAAACGGGAAATATAGTAAGCCGTCCATAATAAACAGCCTGCTTGCAACCAACGCCGGTACCGCCAATCATAGAAACGTTGGTAGAGCCGTTCGATAGCGGAGGTGAATCCTGTGATGAGCGTACGAAAGGTGGCAGTGATGGGAACGGATTGAGGGTCTACAGTGCGGAGTTCGGTGACGAAAGCAGTGGGGAAAACAACATCTTTATACCGATGGTATGATGTGGGGGGAACCACAATGTTCACAAACGTAAGTCTCCAGATAAGGGATGTACGGGACTCTGGTACTACTAATATACATTATAAAGTACTTTGAAGAAGTGGCAAAGGAACAGAGAGTAGTTGAGGTTAAAAATAATTTCCGCAGGAAATTATTTTTAACCTCTTTTCCCGCTTCAAGTACGTAACTTATAATCAATTTGGGTGAATAGTACGGAATGGCTAGAATTACTTTGTGTTGCAAAACAATTTTTTGCGACTTATCCTATTCTAAAATCGTAAGGGTAATCAACCCTGTTACACCATACCCATAAAAAGGAATTTCCATGATCGTAATTGTGGCACTCTTGTTCTTTCTCTTAGTGCCTCTGACATTGCTGGTGCTGGTTCCGTTCAACTTTGCGCTTACCGGTCTGGGCAATCTGTTAACCTTACCTGTTCAAATGGTACAGGTGGCAATGGATAAACGTCGCCGCCGCAACCATGCGCTGGAACACGCGACGGTGAATGTGTTGGAACAAAAATACGGGCAACGTTTGCCGATGAGCGGATTTGCCGAACAAGATGGCTTTTTGGTGCAAGGTTCTGCCTCCCCGCAAATTGTGATGGCGGCGGCGCGGGAGGGGTTGCAACGCCTGCAAGCCGGGGAAACCCAATTGGCAATCCATCCCCGATGTGGCACCAATATTGTAACGGGTCAATTGCTCTCGGCGATTACATTTTTCGGCGTTTTATTGTTGTTGGGGAATCTAACGCTATTCAATGCTTTACTGGCGATGATTCTGGCAATTGCGGTGGCACGTACTTTTGCGAACCCGTTGGGGATGTTCTTGCAACGTACCCTTACCACGAGTACTGATGTGCGTGGGGTTTCGATTGATCGGCTGGACACCCGAATGCCCAACACCCCGTTTGCCCTGATTTATGCGGGCGGCGGAATGCCTTTGCAATTCCGGGTCTGGACGCATGATGTTCAAGTAGAAACTCCTTCCGGTACGGGCGGACCCAAACGCTATAAAGCATACTGATATTTTATGCCTCTCCTTAAAACACTGCTCCGGCAGTGTTTTTAAGTGATAAAACAACAATACGGAAATATCATGTCCAAAGAATTAACCCGCATCAGTAAATTTTTAAGTCTTGTTTTGCGCCATGACCCTGCGCGCGTGGGTTTAACACTTGATGAACAGGGGTGGGTAGATGTAGCAGATCTGCTGGTGGCAGTACGGGGCGCGGGATTTTCGATAGACGAACCGTTGTTACAACGCGTGGTCGCGGAAAACGACAAACAGCGGTTTGCCTTCAACGCAGAAGGTACGCGCATTCGCGCCAATCAAGGTCATTCGGTCATGGTTGAGTTGGGACTACCCCCCATTGAACCGCCCGATATTCTCTATCACGGAACCGCGACCCGCTTCGTAGATTCGATTCGCGCCACGGGTTTACGTTCCCAAAGCCGTACCCATGTTCATCTCTCCGCCGATTACGCAACCGCAGTCAAAGTTGGAACACGACACGGCAAACCGATAGTGTTAGAGGTACAGGCAGGGCAAATGGCGGCAGAGGGTTTTCTTTTCTATCAAGCAGAAAATGGTGTGTGGCTAACGGAACGGGTTCCCCCTGAATATCTGCATGGTTTTTGAGTACACCGTTTCATAAAAACACGATGGTATATACATACTGAAACGGAGTTTTTGCCGTGGAAAACTCCGTTTCTTTTTATTGCCCCTGCATTCTTTGGTATAAAAAGGGTCATTGATAGAATGCGGGGATATACATTCATGCGGAAAATTTAGATTTAGATTTCTTGTGCTTCCTATACTAAACCTGTAAATTGTCCATCCTTATTCCACTTTTCCTGTACTAGAAGGAATAATCCCCATGTGTGCGATGCGAAATATCCACGTTGTTCCGTATGACCCGGAATGGCAACATTTATATGACCTTGAAGCCGAACGATTACGCGCTGTTTTTGGCGCACTGTTGTTGGACATTCACCACATCGGCAGTACCTCCGTGCCGGGGTTACACGCCAAACCCATCATTGACATCATGCCCGTTGTACGGTATATCGAACAGGTAGACCACCACAACGGGGCAATGGCGGCACTCGGCTATGAAGCACGGGGCGAGAACGGTATTACGGGACGACGATACTTCACCAAAGGGGAGGATGCCCACCGTACCCATCATGTCCATATTTATGCTCCCGGTAATTCTGAAGTCAACGCCCATCTTCACTTTCGGGATTATTTACGTGCCCACCCCGATGAAGCGCAACGCTACGGCGATTTGAAACGCCGCCTCGCCGTAGAATTCACCAACGATATTTACGGCTATATGGATGGGAAAGATGCGCTTGTAAAAGAATTGATTGCAAAAGCTAACCATTGGCATCAGAATAGATAGCAGCATTTTGCTTTCATCCGGGGTATATTCGCGCCTATACCCGATATTGAGTATGATTGCCGTCGAATTTGCCGGTTGGTAACGTTTACTCCGAGTACTGATAGACGGGGCAGGATTCACCCCGCAATAGACCCATACCCCATAGCCAATGCCGCTTATGGGAGCAGGAGCATGATATGGCATTTGAGCCAAGATTCGAGTTGTTGAAAGAGTTGTGTGAAACCCCCGGTGTACCCAGCCGCGAAGAGCAAATGCGCACGGTTGCCGCCCGCGAACTCAAAGCGTTATGCGATGATGTTCACATGGACGCAATGGGAAGCGTGATTGGGACGAAAAAAGGCAAGGGGGGTCCGCGGGTCATGTTGGCGGCACACATAGATGAAATTGGATTTATGGTGAGCCACATTGATGATAATGGCTTTATCCGGTTGCAACCTTTGGGCGGGTGGAACCCGCGCACGATGGTAGCGCAACGGGTGCATGTCCATGGCTTTGCGGGGCAAACCCTGTTGGGTGCCCTTCAGCCCAGCAGTAAACCGATTCACCTGATGAATGATGAGGACAAGAAAAAGCCTCTGGAAGTCGAAGATTTTTTTGTGGATGTTGGTTTAACAGGCGAAGAGGTCAAATCCCTGGTCGAATTGGGTGATATGGTGACGATGGCGCGTACCTGTGAACGGGTGGGTGGCAACATCATGAGCAAGGCGATGGATGACCGCGTAAGTGTCTTTGTGATGATTGAGGCGTTGCGCTATCTCAAAGAACTGGAAGCCGACATGGGTGCTACGGAAAGCACCATTCTGGCAGTCGCAACCGTACAGGAAGAAGTCGGTCTGCGCGGGGCAACCACCGCCGCCTACGGACTGGAACCGGATGTCGGTATTGCCATTGATGTCACCCTTGCGATGGACTTGCCCGATTACCCCCCCCGTAACCACATCACCAAATTGGGGCAAGGCACTGCCATCAAAATTATGGACAGTTCACTGATTTGTCATCCCAAACTGGTGCGCCATTTCCGTGATGTGGCTGAAAGCAACAACATTCCCTACCAATTGGAAATTTTGCCGCGTGGGGGTACGGACGCGGGGGGCATTCAACGCTCTCGCGGGGGCGTTCCCGGCTTCACCCTCTCAATTCCCACACGCTACATTCACACCGTCAACGAAATGTCCTCTTGGAGCGATATTAAAGCCTCCATCGAGATTTTGGCACGCTACCTGTTGGAAGCCCACACGCGGGAATACGGGTATGCGGGGGATTTGGAATAGAGAGCGGGAAAGTTGGGTGGAGAAAATGACAACGACGTTCCGAATTCTAAATGAAAGAGAGTGCAAATGCACTCTCTTTTTGTTATATTCAAACTTTTGTCAGGGAGGTAGTGCAAAGGTGGCAAAGTTTTTCGCTACCTACCTTACCCACCTTACCTACCAACGGATGCGATGTCGGAATACCACAACGGCGATGTTGTGGTATTCCCGGTACTCGCCATTAATAAGCAGGGGTATACATGAGGTTAGCAATAGCAGACCGAAGGTGTCTGGGGCGGGGTCTGGTAGCGTAGCCATCCCGATAAGCAATGTTGGCGACTGCTACGGCAATATTCAGCGATACTTCCCGAATCCGCGACAAGGCAGGAAAGACCCGTCCTTGTTTCAAATCCGCTTCAGTGACCATTTCTGCTAACACCGTTGCCGCCGCCACAAACATATCATCCGTGATTTGGCTTGCCCCCGAAGCCATTACGCCCAATCCCATTCCGGGAAAGATATAGACATTGTTGGCTTGACCCGCAACGTGGATTGTTCCCTCTATGGATACAGGTGCAAAAGGACTACCGCTTGCAAAGATGGCTCGCCCGTTGGTATGGGTATAGGCTTCCGTAGCAGTACATTCGGATTTTGAGGTGGGATTGGACAACGCAAAAATGATCGGGCGTTGGTTGAGTTCCGCCATACGTTGTAATAACTGCGGGGTAAAGGTATGGGGTTGCCCCGACACGCCGATAATCGCAGTCGGTTTAACATACTCAATCGCTTCTTCAAAGGTTTTCACAAAAGGCGCGTTATGGGCGAAGCGGCGTTTGTGCGCCACCAAATCATGCCGTTCGTTGACGACCAACCCTTTAGAATCTACAAACCAACAAAGCCGCCGTGCCTCTTCAATCGTCATTCCTGCTTCCACCAGGGCAGTCACAATCAAATCCCCAATCCCGATTCCCGCTTCGCCCGCACCGAGGAACAGCAACCGTTGCTCTTTTAACGATTCGCCCTTCAACTTCAACGCGCCCAACAACCCGGCAAGGGTAACGCTGGCGGTCCCTTGAATGTCATCATTAAAGGTGCGGGCATGGGTGCGATAGGTTTGAAGCAACTGAAAAGCATTCGCATTCCCGAAATCTTCAAATTGAATCAACGCATCAGGATATTTACGTTGGACGGCAGTGATAAATCGCTCAAGGAAGCGATGGTACGCTTCCCCGCGCAAACGACCGTGCCGTCGCCCTAGATAAAACGGGTGGTCGCGCAGGGCTTCATTTTCCGTGCCAACATCAAGCAAAATGGGCAGAGTGTAGCGTGGGTCTACCCCGGCACAGGCGGTATACAATGCCAGCTTGCCTACCGGAATCCCCATTCCATGCGCTCCCAAATCGCCCAACCCCAGAATGCGTTCGCCATCTGTAACCACGATGACCCTTACATCCTGCTGATGCCAGTTATCCAAAATCGTATCAATATTCTCAATATCTTCGGCGGCAATAAACAATCCACGCGGACGGCGGAAAATGACCCCGTATTCTAAACAGGCTTGCCCGACGGTGGGGGTATAGACCAACGGCATAATTTCTTCAAGATGGTCTATCAAAACCCGATAAAACAATCGCTCATTTCGGTCTTGCAAATCCATCAATTCGACATATTTATCCAAATCGTTGGAGTGACGGCTCAGAAAGGTTAAAAATCGTTCTGCCTGTTGCTCTTGCGTAAATACTGCCGGGGGAAG
>CBKYSX010000196.1:0-7053 GCA_966690745.1 uncultured Ardenticatenales bacterium | reverse complement strand
ATAGCCCGCCGCGATGTTTTCCGCCCAATGGGTATAGCCGCCATAGCCCGCCGCCGTAATCCGATCCCCCGGACTGGAGCCATTCGACCCCGTATGGGAGAAAAAGTCATTGACTGCCATATCGGTGCTATGCCCCTCGGCGGCGTTCATTAAATGCACTTCCATCGCCAACGGGGGGCATCCGTGCGCGGACCGTTCGTTGTTCACTAGCTGAATCACCTGCGCCTCCACGTTGGATGGGGGTTGGGGCGTGGCGGTGGGAACGGGTGTACGTGTTGGCGTGGGCACGGGTGCTTTCCGCACCAATGGCAAAAACGTTTCCTGATTTCCGATATTGGTTTGTGCGTCACTGCGTTGCCCCAATCCGAGTGCGGCGACGATGGCGATGAGAAAAAGGATTGTGAGTCGGTTCATATTCGCGTAAGGAGAAAGGGGAAATGAGAAACGGGAAGGTTGCCTATCTACTGGTCGTTTTCTCGTTTCTCATTTCTCATTTCCTGCTCCGGTCATCACGGGGTTGAAACCCCGTGCTAAGAGAACAAAACCCTTTCGGGTTGAACAAGCCTCAATGAGGCTTTGTGCTTTTAGACCCTAGCAATTCCATACAACCATCCACAACGGGGATGTTATGGACTCCCGGCTTGTCTGATAAACAGACTGTTAGTCGTTTCTGCGTCCTGCGTCTTGCGTCCTGTCCTTACAATTCCAGTCCCAGCGTTTCTTCCAGCCCAAACATGACGTTCATATTTTGTACGGCTTGCCCCGCCGCGCCTTTGATTAAATTATCAATGGTGCTGACGATGATGAGTTGCCCCCGTTCGGGGACGGGATGGAGCGAGAGTGCGCACCGATTGGTGTGGACGGTGTGTGCCAGCGTGGCGGTATCCCCATCGGGCAAGAGCCAGATGAAGGGTTCGTTGTGATAGCAATCCTGATAGAGTCCGCACAGTTGTGCCGGGTTCCAGTTCTCAGGCAAGGGAACGTAAATGGTCGAAAGGATGCCCCGCGTTACGGGTAGAAGGTGGGGCGAAAAAACAATACCGCGTGGGGCATGGTTGCCCGCCAACGCGGTAAGTTCTTGCTCAATTTCGGCAACATGGCGGTGGCTATGCCCGATGCCATACGGTTTCAGATTGTCACTGACTTCGGCAAAGAGAGAGCCGACCTTTGCGGTTCGCCCCGCGCCACTCACGCCGCTTTTGCTGTCGGCGATGATGGTACTGTTTTCTAACAGTCCGGCTTTCAGCAGGGGGGCAACCGCCAGCAGAATCGAAGTCGGGTAACAGCCCGGATTGGCAACCAGTTGGGTTTGCTTCACCGCCTCCCGCGCCCATTCGGTGAGTCCGTAAACGGCATTATCGAGTAAATGCGGGGCGGGGTGGGTGTGGTTATACCATGCGGCGTAAGTGTTGGCGGAGCGCAGGCGAAAATCCGCGCTAAGGTCAATCACGCGCACCCCGGCTTTGAGGGCATCGGCGGCGACTTCGGCGGCGGTGCCATGCGGTACGGCAAGAAAGAGCACATCCACCGCACTGATGTTGACATCTTCAATACGCTGGAATTTTATGTCGAGCGGCGTAGGATAAACGGCACTTACAGGTTTGCCCGCGTCGGTACGAGCCGTGATAAAGCTCAATTCCACTCGTGGGTGACGGTGGAGGAGTTTGATAGTTTCCAATCCGGTGTAACCGGAAGCTCCGATAATGCCTGCTTTAATCACGGCAAGCTCCTGACAGAAAGCGGAAACGACGACCCACCCCCCTTCCCCCCTCCCAAGAGGGAGATTCTGACAAGAGGGCTATTTTTATTTTGCGTCCTGCTTTCTGCGTCCTGTTTTTACGACATAAAAAAACCCCCGAACCTTTACATTCTGTTCGGAGGTTGGTGGGCGAGTGAAGTGCCTGTGCAAACGCAAATTACCCCGATACAGAGTGGTACGGAAGGCGAGGGCTACGAGGGTGTTGCGTTGTTGTCATGCAAGCACGTAAATGACTCATAATCGGCAAGTATAGCATGGGGTGGCGAAAGGGGCAATTTTAGGGATTATGTATCCACTTAGCTTTCATGAATAACAGGTGAAAATCGGGATTAATTGGTGGCAAATGCCATATTTGTTCGATGGCTTTCATGGTAAAAGGCAGGCACAATATGCTCTGGAGGTACTCCTGCATCAAGAAGTTCGTTACCAATTCCATATTCCGTGCCATCTTTCTGTATCCAGAATTTATCCCCACGAATATCTACATGTACCACCGGAGCATGAACACGATGTTCTCCTTGCCACCCGACATTCATCAAAATATAACGGGAGCGCGGGTGATCCAATATTGCCTCGGTTACAACGGAATCTTGAGAGAGCTCCGAGTCGGCATGGCGAAGCAGAATGACTTCGATTAACTGTTGGTATTCGGATCGGGTATCCATTGCACAATCTCCTCTGTCACCGTACTGAATACAACTAATTGGAGGGCAGTAGGGCTTTCCTCATCTTCAAGCAGTAGTGAACCAACCTCGCTCTCGGAAAAGAGGTCTTCATAGGCACTTTGAGGTATTGCTAAATATAAGCGGCGATTTGGCTCAATTCTCATCAACAAGCGCCGATAGATTTCGAACTGACCATAGGCATCGTACAGGTCTGTCAACGCCGAAAGGTTCAGAAAACTTTTGACTTCGACAGCAATACGCTCTATACCGCGTTCTGCGGCAATGATTCGTTCCGCACCCAAATCAATATGTGCTTTGCGAGTTCCCCATTTTAAGGTTAATGGATCATCTGTAATCGTCCACCCTTGCGCGACAAGGGCGCGTTTAACCAATTCGTGATAGCGGTCTTTGGCTGACATCGCACTCCTAACTATTTTAATCAAAACGCTTCTAAGAATGCAAAAGTTTCTCCAGATTTCCAACAACGTCAAGCAATTATTAGTGTTGAAAGACTACGGTAGAGTCTTTCCTACCCCTAATCCTTGCGGTTTGGTTTGATGATTGACTTTTGCCTTCAAGTTGTGTGAAATGGAGCTATACGCTTTGCAAGACGGGCGACCACAAGGGTACGCCCCTACAGAAAGATACGCCTGTAGTGCTACTCTGAAAGGAGGAGGTTATGGAGGATCACCGCCGATTTTTCTACGGATTTTTATTTGTTCTGTTCGGGCTGGGGGGAATGGTGGGGATTCCGATTTTGACCGCGAGTGCCTCCGCTACGGGCGGTACGTTTATCGTAACACGATTGGATGACCCCGCGCCTAATGGATGCCAGCCCAGCGATTGTTCCCTACGGGAAGCGGTGGTGGCGGCAAACGCGGCAGGCGGCGGCACGATTACCTTTCAGGCGAACGGAACGGTGGAATTGGTATCGGGACAATTGACCGTGACAAGTACGGTCACGGTGGCGGGGAACAGTGCGATTTCCAATACGATTGCCAGCAACGGGGCGGCACGGATTTTTAATGCCGATGGGGTTTCTGCGACTGCATGTGCGTTACACATCCACAATGTCACACTAACCGGCGGCATGAGCGATGGGCAGGGGGGCGCGGTGTTGGCAAATGATGATTGTGCGGTGTTGCTGTCCTCGGTGGTGGTGATTGACAATCGCGCCACTTTTGGCGGTGGGGTTGCCAAAGTGGGGTTTACGGAAGCGTTGACAATTCAGAATAGCGCGATTATTAGCAATTCTGCTACCAACGGGGGCGGGGTCGCGGTGTTGAACGGCTCGGCGGTGTTGAATAATGTTACGGTGAGCGGCAACGAGGCGGAAAGTCGGGGGGGCGGGCTGTATATTCAGACGATAGATGACAATGCGATTTTGCTTCAATCGGTAACGATTGCAGACAACGGGGCGGCAACAGCCGATGGAATTGCCTTTGAGGAAACGATCCCCCCGCAAAACGGCTTCGTGCGCCTCTTTAATACGATTGTGGCGGATACGGGAACCAGTGCCTGCGCCACGATTGGCTTTAATACCCTTTCATTCCAATCCATCGGCTTTAACCTTGCTACTGATAGATCCTGCAATCTCAGCGGGCTTGCCGATATGCCCGATCAGGAGCCGCAATTGGGCGCGTTGGTGTTAGACAATGGAACGTATGTGCATGTTCCCGCCCTGACCAGCCCGGTGATGGATTCGGGGGCGGCGGGGGCATTAACGACCGACCAACGCGCTTTGCCCCGCCCGGTGGACTTGCCCGAATTTCCCAACGCCAACGATGGCGCAGACCGGGGGGCATACGAACATCAAAGTGGGTCGCCAACGGCAGTGGCAATGGCAGATTTTGATGTGCGAACGATTGTAATTGGTAAATGGGTGTTGTTATTGACGATGTGGGGGATTGGTGGAGTGATCTGGTATCGGCGTGAATACTGGTTGAAAAATGGGAAATGAGAACGGCAGGACGCAAGACGCAGGACGCAGAAACGGCAACATAGCCCGCAAGCACATGTAATTAGCCCCGCGGCTTTAGCCCGGGGAGCCTTTGATCCAACGGCGCAATTGGAACCCGTTCGTCCATCATCCGTTGGTCGTAGACAAAGGCATCGTCGGGGGTAACGTTCCAACGGTTGCCATGTAGTTCATTCAGGGCAGAGGCAATCTCATAGAAAGACCATCGGGTGTTGGAGTTCACCAAGTATAGCCCCGCCGGAAAGGTGGCTAAAGCAGTGAGAGCGGCGGCGGTATCCTGCACAAAGGAGCAGGCAGGGAACCATTTACGGCTGGCACGAATCTCACCCTGTTCGCGCTGTTGACGTTCCAGGAAATCCACCATGTTGTTGGAGCCGGGCGCGTCTCCGATTTGCCAGCTGAGACGGGCAATAATGGTATCGGGGTTTTGGGAAAAGGCGCGTTGCTCCGCCTGTAACTTTTCGTAGCCATACCCTTCGGTGACATCGGGAACGGTGGCGGGGGTGAAGGGACCCGGTGCATCATTGCTATAGACCATCACGGTACCGGTAAAGACAAAGCGAATGTTTAGTTGGCGGCAGAGCCATGCCAACTCGCTTGTCCAGTGGTATGTCACCCACCAACCTTCGTTATCGCGCCCGGTGGAAGCGGAGGCAACGGCAAGATGGAAGAGTACATCGGGTTGATGGTGGCGCAGGTAGGCTTCCATCGCGGCGTAGTCGGTGTAGGGCACTTCCGCCCGATTCCACGCGATGGCAGTGTGACCGTTTTGGGTGAGGTGGTGGGTGAGGGCGGAGCCGACTGCGCCGGACGCACCTGTGATGATGGCTTTCATAAAGTAGTGGCAACCTATTTTTTCAGATGATTTGACGCATATTGCAAAGCGGCAGTAATGTCGTCAAGTTCAAGGTCGGGCATTTCTTCCAAAATTTGATTGTTGGTCAATCCTATTGCCAGTAGGTCAAGAATATCGGTGACACGGATTCTCATCCCTCGAATACAAGGGCGACCTCCACATTGGTTTGGATTGGTGGTAATTCGGGAAAGGTCTGTCATTTGTGTAAAAGGTAAGGATGCAACATAAAAAGTATATCGCATTGTAAACCCAACTTGTTAGGAGCCGCCGTATGTCCATCGCCACAGAACAAGAAGAGCCATTTTACCATTTGTACGCCCCGGCATTAACGGCAAAAGAGCCGTATAGCACAATATCTGCTATTCTTAAGGAATTAGCCTCGCAAGGGTACGATCAGCAAACGCTCAATCTTATTCTTCAACAATTTCAAGAGAAGTACAACCTCATAACGGCTAGTCACTATCAAAAAGATAGTTTATTTCCTCTATATGCCCTCGCATTTGAAACGGAAAACCCCGATAGTGCTTTAACAGAAACGATTAAGGGGTTATTGGAGCAGAGATATGACCGAAAAATTCTCGTTCATTCGCTGACGCAGTTTGGATTGATGCTGAGGTCAGAAGGAAAAGATGAGGACGAAGATATTGTCCTTGATTTGTTGGATGCTTTGACGGGCTGGTGTCACCCCAGCGCAAGATTGTGATATTGTAAAGTTAAAAAGAAACCGAGTTTTTGATGGAAAGAAGGGCAGAAACTCGGTTTCCGCCCGGTTTCGGAGTTAGGTGGCGCGGAGTGCCAACGCCATGACTGCCGCCCAGGGCAGGACTTTGAAGTCGCCTTGTTGCACTGCCTGTTCGATTTCTGCCCGTGAGAGCAGGAGCAGTTCTTGTGGTTCTAAATCGTCGGCGGAAGGCTCAGTGATTTTGGTGGCGTGGGTGGCGAGGAAGAGATGGGCATTGCCCGCGCCCCGGTTGGCATCCACGCGATAGGTTCCAAAAGAGACCCACTGTTCCGCCTGATAACCCGTTTCTTCCAGCAATTCCCGTTGCGCGGAGGCAAGGGGGGATTCTCCCGATTCGATATAGCCCCCGACGGGCGCAAGGGACAACCCTTCATACGCATATTTGGTCTGGCGGAAGCAGAGCCATTGCCCTTCCGTTGTCACCACCGCGACATTGATAAAATCAGGGGTTTCGACCCAGGCCCATTCCTCAATAATCTCCCCTTTCGGGGTTTGTACCGTGCGGGATTCGACGGTGAGGAAGCGGGGAAAAGTGAGTAGGATTTTACGGGAGAGGGTGTGCCAGTTCATGGGGGATAGAGGGTAGAGGGAGAGATAGAGTAAGAGAAAATCATAGGGTTAAGAAAGCCGCCCCTGGTTCCGCGTTGCTCCACCAGGGGCTACCAGAGTGCTAACGGATACGGCGGTTGTCGTGTCGTTAAGCACTCTCGTAGCCGGGTGTGGAGCGTTAGCGGAACTCACGGCGGTTGGGAGATAGAGAGTTCTCTATCTCACTCTGGTTTGTTGTCCAGAATCGCCTCAATCCGTTCAAGGACATCGGGGGTGAGGCGGGCGGCAACATCAATGGCTTTCATATTTTCGACGACTTGTGAGGCGCGGCTGGCTCCGGTGATGACTGTGCTGACGTGGGGGTTTTTCAAACACCATGCCAGCGCGAGTTGCGCCATGCTTGCGCCGACTTCTTCTGCAATCGGGACAAGTTGTTTTACTTTTTCGACCCGCTCCGGCGTGATGACGCTGTTCTGAATCCACTCGTAGCCTCTGAGGGTGGCG
>CBKYSX010000195.1:0-7062 GCA_966690745.1 uncultured Ardenticatenales bacterium | reverse complement strand
AATTTCCCGCCCGCTTTGGTCAATCCACTCGATGACTTGCAACATTGCCATGAGAAGCACCTTTCTTGGTGAATATTTGAATAGTGAATGTGTAAAACCTTATTCCACCGGGGTTTCCGGCGCATCTGGTGCGGTGTCGTCTAACAGGACATCAGAGGAGGATGTATCGGTTAAGGTTGCCTCTACGGTCGGGTTTTCAATCACTTGCGCCCGTCCATCGAACGTTTCGTGGAGCGCATCAATTTTGGCGTTGATACGGTCAATATATTCCGCCGGGTCGTTGTTCGCGCCCAATTGTGCCAACAAATCCGCCATTTCTTCCACCCCCTGCGCCAACGTCATATCGTAATCATAGAGGGCATTCAGCGTGGTTTCGTTGATAGGGGTTTCATCATACAGGCTTAACCCTTCAAAACCATAGGTGGCGGTGCGAATCCGATCTGACAGATGTTGCAACCGCCCGATGATTTTATCCAACGCTTCCAGATTTTCGAGGTCGCCCCGCTTCAACATCTGTTCCTGCACCCGCGAAATGCGCGTCACCTGACTGGAGAATGCATCCGCGATTGCATCCCGCAATTTTTTGTCCTCGTCCCGTATACTTTCCCGTTTAATATAGCCCCCGTAACCGGGGATTTTGAGCATCAATTCGCCGAGCTTATTCATGGGTTGCCTTTCGTTTGGTGTTGCGTGTTACGTGGGATGAAGGGGATGTGCCAATTTCCCCGCCCTAAAGGGACGGGGCTAAATACATATGTTTGCTAATTCATTTGGTATAAAAAACATTTTTAGCAAGCACATGTATATAGCACGGTGGCTTTAGCCCCGTGCGAAGGAGTTCCCCGACAGAGCCACACACTTATAAGAAAATTTCCGTTCCGCAGTACTGGCACTTAATCACCCCTTTGCCCGCCAGTTCAATTTGCGCCCCACAATTGGGGCAAACGCCGCCTGCCCGAATTTCGCGGGTTTGTTTGCTGTACAACATTCCGGCATCCCAATCCACATAGCCGCTAAAGATACCCTTGCCCACCAGATCGTAAATATCGTTGCGTACCGTTTCGGCATCCGATTTGGTTTCAAGGGCGGCTTCGGCAATCGAAAGTTTGCCCTGCGCTTGAATGGCACTCAGGATGGTTCGTTGGCGGCGAACCTCAACCATTTCCGCGCTCTCCTCGGAGGTGCGGCGCAATACCACCACCCCCCCCACCACCAGAATCCCCGCCACAATCGCAAGGAAAAAGAGGAGGAACAACAAGCCCGTGGTTTCGATTTGCCCCGACGATACGTTGGCGATACCCCACAACAGCCCAAAGATAAAAATTAAGGCACCGATACTAATCAACCCGTAGCCAAGTGTGCGATTACCTGCCATAGTTTGTCCTTTTTCTGGTTTTCTCCGCCTCAACGCGACGACGAATTGATAAAAAGGGGGTGTACGGCAACCCACCCCCTAGCCCTCTCCCGGGAGGGGGAACCCGACGGACATTCATTAAACGTGTTGGTGGCTTAACCGAAGCCGCGACTGCCGCCGCCACCCCCTCCGCCGCCACCGCCCCCTCCGCCGGAGAAGCCGCCACTGCTTCCGCCCGACCAACTGCTCCCCGAACCGGAGGAGGAAGGAGGGGGTGCAGGACGGCTGTTCATTGTTGTAGAAGTGCTGTTAATCATCCCGGCAAAGGCATTGCTCATCCCTTGAATGCCACCCGCCATGGCATCACTTGCGCCTTGCAAGCCACCGCCTTCTGCGCTTGGCGCACTATCCCGAATGGTGGGAGGGGTAGTGCCGCCGATATTGGGTCGTCCGAAAGTGGGATTGTTGCGGTAATAGGGGTCGTTCGGGTAGCGGCGCGGGTAGCCAACAGGTGAATACCAGGTGGGTACGGGTGCGTCCACTTTGGCGAATTTCTGAATGTAACTGGTTTCTAACCCGAAGGCAACGGTATAGGGCAGATATTGATCCCAAATCTGCTTTTTCTCCTCCAGCCCATCATACTTTTCGATGTTCTGAAGATACCGTTTGAATGCCATCCACTTACTGGCACTTTCCGCGCCTACACGGGTTTTGCGCGGCATCGCTCCCGATAGAATCAGCAGAGCCAGCCCCAACGCCACCCCGACCATCGGGATACAAAATGCCGCCGCACCGCCGGTCGCACCCACCGCAAAGATGGTGAAGGCAAAGCCGCCGAAAATACTGCCAACCAGTACCAGACACCCCAAGCCCCGATAGTTGTTACGGGTCTTGTTCGGGTTGGTGGTAAACAACCCTCGTTCGACTACTTCTTCATACAGTGCGGATTGAATTGTGCCGATTTCGGTATAGAACTTGTTACGGAGTTCCCCCAGCGTTTTTTCTGTATCGCTCCCGAAAAACTTTTCGATAAAGAGCGTATCGGATTTGCCGCTTGCTTTGGACGGGTCCAGCAGGCTATAGGCGTAGCTGGCATTGGGTTCGGCGCGGACTTCTTTGATTTCAATTGCCCCACGTCGCGCCAAATCCAATAAGGTGGCGGTGACATCTTTCAGGTCGGCACTTTCATCAATCAACGTGCCGACCACCCCGGCGGGCAAATCATCAGGGGGTTCACTCAGATATTCCGCTTGTAACGCCACCACCTGATCGCGCCCCCGCGTAAACCACAATAGGAATGTACCAACAATCCCACCAACCAATGCCACAACAGAGCCTAAGCCAAACAGCCCGTTCCACTGTGCCGCTTGCGCTTCAAATTCAGCCTGTTCAGCGCGGGCACGGTCGTCGGCGGCTTGCCAGCTCGGTGCAGTGCCGCGCACAATGCCATGCGGGAACTGCACCCGCACTTCCATTTCGTCGTAAGGCGCGAGCGAATCTTGCGTATCGAAGGTTACGGTGCGCCCGTCGGCACTGACCTCAATATCTGCCTCTGCGCCGTAGGTGGCAATTTCCATTTGCTCGCGGTCTATCCCCGGCGGCAAATTGACGGTAACGGTGCTTTCTTCAATCGAAGCGGGACGGTCGGGCGGAATCGCTACCCACCACAATTGGTCGCCTCCCGTGTAATAGCGCAAGCCTCCTTCCACCAGATAACTAATCGTAACCACTTGCCGACCCCGCGCCGGAGCCGGGAAGTAATAGCGGACTTCCATCTCCGACCCGTTATCAGTGTAGGCAAAGGTGCCGGGGGTGGTACTGCCCCATCGGGCTTCGTCCAGAGGTTGACCGTTGACTTCGACGGTTAAATCATTGATTTCTTCGACCCGCGCTGTGGGAATGACAGCAAAGCCAAAACGGAATGTCCCGCTTGTAAAATTGATGTAGTTGTGTTCATCCACACGGAACGCGCCATCTTGACGGACCGTAATGTCCACATCAAAGCGTTCCCAATAGAGCGATTGTTCTTCCTGTGCGTAGCCCGTTGGCACGAGTACGAAGGCAAGAACCATAGCGAGGAAAAACAGTACAGGCAGACGACTTTGCCTGACCCGCATCTGTTGAACGTGTTTCATGCAGTGGTCTCCTGCGTTTTATCATGGTAGTACGGCTGATGATTTAAGTATAATCGGGAATCCCCCGCTTGCCAACGATACGGAGAAAATAAGGGGCGGGTTGCGTATCGGGGAGTAGATTCAGTACCGGAATCCACTAGAATTTAGTTCACAATCGGGCGGCACGGGGCGAAAGCACGGGGTTTATGGACGTTAAGAAAATAATACCGTGACGGGAATCATTCCCCGCGCTAAAGCAACGGGGCTAATAAGCCATAGTTCGTCGTGTGTTTATTAGCCCCGTCCTTTAGGTCGGGGGCGGGAGGCGTTGCGGCTTTTAATTCTTTATCTCCATAAACCCTGTGAATGGGACGGTATAGGGTCGGGTTCCATCTGTGCCTCCTTTTCCCAACAAAAAAAGCGGGAGCTTTATCAAAACGCTCCCGCTTTTTTGGAAATAGAATATTTAGGGATTGAGGTAATCCCGCAATCGCCGCGCCCGGCTGGGATGGCGCAGACGGCGCAGTGCCTCGCCTTCAATCTGGCGAATCCGCTCCCGCGTTAAGCCAAATTTCTGCCCCAATTCTTCCAGCGTATGCGCCCGCCCGTCAATCAAACCAAAGCGCAGGCGCAGAATCCGTGCCTCGCGGGGGCTGATGGTGGCAAGGGCGTTTTCCAATTCCTTACGGAGCAAATCGTGGGTCGCGCTTTCGGTGGGGCTGACCGTATCTTCGTCTTCAATGAATGAACCGAGTTCGCTGTCGCCGTCTTCGCCCACCGGCTTTTCCAGCGAGAGGGGGCGGCGGCTAATCCGCAACATCCAGCGTACTTTTTGCGCGGTTAAATCCATCTCTTCAGCGATTTCTTTGGGGGTCGGTTCGCGCCCGTATTTTTGCTCCAATTCGCGGCTGACGCGATAGAGCTTGCGGATGCGGTCGCTCATGTGTACGGGAACGCGAATTGTGCGCCCCTGATCGGCGATGGCGCGGGTCACCGCCTGACGAATCCACCACGTTGCATAGGTGCTGAATTTAAAGCCCCGTTTGTAATCGAATTTATCAACGGCTTTCATCAAGCCGAGGTTGCCTTCCTGAATTAAATCAAGGAAGGGCACCCCTTGCCCCATATATTTTTTGGCGATGCTGACCACAAGGCGGGAATTGGCTTTGGTCAGGTGGTCCCGCGCCAATTCGCCCAGGCGGACTTGACGCGCCAGACGGTCATGCTCTTCTTCATTGGCATACCGTCTCCGTTCGATTTTTTCCTGTGCCTCGCGCCCTTCTTCAAATTGGCTGGCAAGTTCTACTTCCTGCTCGGCGTTGAGCAGGGGCACACTCCCCACTTCACGCAGGTAGAGGCTTACCGTATCGTCGCTGTCAATCCCCGTCAGGTCGAAAATCGGGGTTCCCGGGGTATGGTCTACCAGATCAGCATCGGTGGGTTCATACTCCCGCTCCACTTTAACTGCGGGGGGCAACGTTTCTTCCAGCAACGAACGGGCTTCGGCTTCAGCTTTGGCTTCGGCGGTAAGTGCCTCGACCTCGTTTTGGTAAATATTGATCCCTTCCTCTTGCAATTGGGAGTAGAGTTCTTCCAATGCTTCCAGATGCAATTCGGGGTCGGGAAAGACCAACAAAATGTCATCCGAGGTGAGATATCCTTTTTGACGTGCTTGCGTCAGCAACTCAGGTGCCGTCAGCGTAGACACTGTTTCATGACTGGTTGCCATGCAAAACCTCCGACATATCTATCATTATCCTAAAGGGTACGTGGGGGTGGGTTGTGATTTCGGGTTCAACCCGCCCTCAAGCGTAAGTTGGGTTTCCATAAGAAACGGAGCGAACCAATAAGGGATGATACGTTGGGCAACACCGCAAAAATGGCGCACTCAACGTCGTTAAGCGTTCGCTCCGTCAGGGACTTGTTGGAATTGAGTGAACGTTCCGGCGTATTGCTACGCGGATAAGTTGTTCCTGCAAAGGCAGTCAACAACCGGCAACACTAGGGTTACGAGTCCATAGGTGAGTATAGCATATTAAATTTTATAAAGTCAACCCTTTATGAACTTTTGATTAAAATTCTATACATATTCTAAAGCGAAAGTTTATTCTATCCATTCTGACAATAGGTATTATTGGGGATTCCATCAATAAATCTGCATATTTTCAATTGTAGCTGTTATGTTTAGGGGGAAATGATGATAACTATTTATAGGAAACGAGAGAGGTTCTCTAGGGGCAACAGGTTGCCTTTTTGACAAGAATTCGCAGATGCCGTAGCATTCGACCCATGACCCAAACCGCGCAGAGCCAATTCAGCTTTAATAACTTTAGCTTTAGCCCCCGCATACACGGAGGCTGGGTCGGTTTGGAACGATAACGCACGGTTTCGCAATCCCTGCAACACACCAAAACCCCGCCTCGAGGCGGGGTTTTTTGTTTTCTTATGCACTTGCCCTCTACCCCATCTGCTCTATCGGTTGCCGTGCTTGGCACGGTTGGCTCCTACCATCATCAGGTGGCGGTGGCATTGTTTCCCCATGCCCGTATCCGCTATTGCGCTACCTTCGGCGATATTGTAGCGGCGGTGTGCACGGGGGAAACGCAGAAAGGGGTTGTCGCTATTTCCAATTCCACCATCGGAACCTTGCCTGCCCCGCAAGCAGTTTTACAACGCCACGCGCAAGAACTCACCACCGAACGCGAATACATCCTCCCGATTACCCACTGTCTGGTTGTGGCAGACCCCTCCATCACTATAGACGCTATTACAACGGTGGTTTCGCATACGGCGGCTTTGCAACAATGTCAGCAGACGATTCAGGTGCAGGGGTGGCAAACGCAAGTGGCGATGGATACAGCAACTGCTGTGCAGGAAGTAATGGGACACCGCTATCCGCACTTTGCCGCCATTGCCAGCCCCTTTGCGGCGCGGCTTTACGGAGCGTATGTTTTACCGGTTTCGATTCAGGACAAAGCGGGGAATGCGACGACTTTTGCAGTGATTAAAAGGGAGGGGGAGTAGTGGGTATTGAGAAAACGGCAATAACAATCCTATTTAGGGTGGTCGTTTCTCAATACCCACTACTCAATACACTACTTCTTGCCACCGCGTATCAACCGCCACACCGCATACAACATCGCCGCCAACGCGCCGGGCGCGGCGTGGCGCAGGGGACCCTTTTCTTCTTTGAGGAAATACCACCCCACACTAAATGCCATCATTAACATGGTATCGGTGAGCCGGTTGATCGCACCTTCAATCCCCGACATGCCATCCACCATCGGTTGCAGGGATTCGGCGGCAAGGTCGCCATCTTCGACGCGGCGCAAGAGGCGATCCATGCGGCGCGGCAGAGCCAACAGCAAGCCCACCAATTCGCTGGCTTCGCGGGCATATTCATTCACCAGATTGCCCGCCTCGGCACCAATCAGACGGCGGGCGAAGGGTTCTAAGCCTGCAACGGGGTTGAAATTGGGGTCTAGTCCGGTGGCAAGCCCCGCCAACATCGAAAGGGTGCGCCCCAAAAAGATAAAATCCTGCGGCAATTGGAAGGGGAAATCAAAGAGCAGATTGCGGAACTGTTTGGTTAAT
>CBKYSX010000194.1:0-7163 GCA_966690745.1 uncultured Ardenticatenales bacterium | reverse complement strand
GTATAAACCGCTGAGCCAAAGAAAGAATTTGGGTAAATCAACCAATACCAGATGGTGCGGTCAGCAATTTTTTCGTCAAACTCTTCACTCACCAATCGAAAGAACAAGAGCGCGGCAACACACAGAGAGAGATTGCTAATCAGTAAACCCGACCATGCCGATTCCCCCGTCACCAAATTCATCAACCGCATCATGAGTGGATACAACGGAAAGAAGGCTACGGATGGGAATTGTACGCCTTCATTGATATATCCCTCGTCTGTAATACTTAAATAAAAGCCTGTATCCCACCGTCCGGCAAGTGCATCTTTCAAATTGTTATCCTGAAAGTGCCACCCTTCCATCATAGGATTTTGCGGTAGAATCGGCATCACAAACAGAATAATCAGCGCAATTCCCAAACGGGTGATGGCAACCAGCGATAAGGGCTTCCATAACCAACGGGCGGCGCGAAGCCGTTCCCATACTGTGGGTTGCGTGATGGGGGATGTACCGCTTTGAGTGGTTTGCATGGACGATTCCACAACTAAAATTCCTTAGATAAACGATTATGAACAGTTTTGGAGCGCAGACAAACGGTTTATTGTTTGTCTGCGCTCCGTTTACGACCTGGGATAGAGGGTTTTTAAGTAATCCCTCTATTAGGCATTACTGTCTCGTCGGTGGCTGCTCACCATTACGGAAAATCAGTGGCAGATTAAGCGTATAGGTTCCACCGGGTCCATTTGTCGGGGTGACGCTGGGCGTTACGGTTGGCGGCGGGTCGGAGCATTCGGTAACAAGTACCGCCGATTCACCCCCTAACGAACTGCGAACGGTAATCACTTCAGGGTTCGGGCTGATATTAAATTCACCCCGATGTTCAGAGCCATCAAAGACCAAATCCCCGATAAAGGTATTGTCAACCGTGCGGTAGACTGATAATGTTGCCTGTCCACCGGCGGTATTAACCGCCCGAACTTCCAGCACATCATCATCGTCATCATAACGGGCGCGGGTGACGGTAACGATATCTTCATATCCTCCCGCAAACCGTTGCCAACGCACCACCCCGGCGAACATGCCTGCCTGTGGGATGAGAGACAATCCTGAAAGCAGGATGGTCAGTGCAATAAGAATACGTCCGTACTTTGTCATTGTGTTCCTCAATGATGGGGCAAGCGTCCCTGCCTCCCCCATAGCCTCAACCTTACAAGGATTGGTTATGGTGTATTAGGAACCCTAATACACCATAACCCTGTAAAGCTGTTGTCACTCTGCCCGATACAACAAGGGCAGGTACAGCGTGGAATTACTCCCCGGTTCCGAAGTCGCCGTCGGGGTTGCCGTTGGCTCATTCGGTTCCGTGGTCGCTGTCGGTGTTAAGGTGGGTCCGCCCGGTGTCACCGTTGGCGGAACCGGGGTTGGGGTGAGTGTAGAGCCTCCCGGCGTTGCTGTTGGCGGTACACTGGTAGCGGTAGGTTCGTTCGATGTTGGCGTAATGCTCGGTGTCACCGTAACAGGAACCCCCGACCCCTCCTGAACCAACACAGTGGATTCGCCGCCCAACGAACTACGAACGGTAATCACCTGTGGGTTCGGGCTGATGATAAATTCGGCACGATGGTCATCGCCATCAAAGACAAGGTTGCCGATGAAGAAATTGTCACTGGTGCGATAGACACTCAAGGTAGCTTGCCCACCGCCCGAACTGATTGCCCGTACTTCCAACTCATTATCATCAGAGCGATAGCGGGCACGCGTTACCGTCACGACATCCTCATACCCACCTGCGAACCGTTGCCAGCGTACCACTCCGGCAAAGATGCCCGCCTGCGGGATGAGTGCCAACCCCGACAGTAAGATGGTGAGCGCAATCAAAATGCGACCATACTTTGTCATACAAATCCTCGGTTATGGGACGATTCCCACAACAGTTGTGAATGGGGGATGGATGGGGCGGGTAAAATGTAAGAGGTATCCCATCCACCCCTATTAATAAAGTTACTGCCCTGCCCGATATAACAAAGGCAGATAGAGGGATGAACTGCCACCCGGCTCTGTGGTCGCGGTGGGGGTCACGGTTGGTTCATCCGGTTCCGTTGTAGGTGTCAATGTCGGACCCCCCGGTGTAACCGTCGGCGGGACAGTGGTTGGCGTTAGTGTTGGTCCGCCTGGTGTTACCGTAGGCGGGACAGACGTTGGCGTTAGTGTCGGACCGCCTGGTGTTACCGTAGGTGGTACAGTGGTCGGCGTATTCGTTGGCGGCACCGAAGTCGGTGTATTCGTAGGTCCTCCCGGTGTGACGGTTACGCTGGGCGTAACGGTTGGAGGCACACCAGAGCCATCCAGCACCAATACCGTAGATTCGCCCCCCAGGGAACTGCGAACCGTGATGACTTGCGGGTTAGGACTGATAATGAATTCGCCGCGATGGTCACTCCCTTCAAACTGAAGGGTTCCGATAAAGGCATTGTCACTGGTGCGGTAAACAGACAGTGTAGCAAGTCCTCCTGCCGAGCTAATCGCCCGTACTTCCAATTCGTTATCATCGGAGCGATAACGGGCACGGGTTACTGTGATAACATCTTCGTACCCTCCGGCGAAACGTTGCCAGCGCACCACCCCGGCAAAGAAGCCTGCCTGCGGAATGAGTGCCAACCCGGAAAGGAGGATTGCCAATGCAATGAAGATCCGATTGTAACGAGCCATACGTACACTACCTCGAATACTAGTCCCTCATGGGGATGAAACGACTTACCGTAAGCGATACAACAAGCCATCCTTCTCAAACCGATACTGCTGATCCAGTCCGGTGGGGATGGTATCGAAGAAAAGCGGACGTTTGCCCCGATTTGCCTCTACAAAGGCTTCCATTTCGTTATATCCAATGAGAAAACGGTTGATGGCAAGGACATCGGGGCGTTCCCCTTCCACCATTTGTAGGTATTGCACTACAGGCACCGTTTCCCACCAGCCAAACACCACCGCATTGCGGGGTACTTCCTTTAGTATCCATTCCCCGCGCAGACGGGTGGAATAATCATTACGAAGGTCAACTTGAGTCCAGTTGACCAACAGTGAACCCCCGACGGCGCACACGATTGCGATACAGACCACCCGATAGCCCCATGCCCGCAAGGTGGCTTCGGGGTGGTCTTGCACCCAATCCAACAACCATTGAAGCCCGATTGCTAACCAGATTGCCCATACAACATAGGTGGGCAGGAACATCGTTTCTTTATCAATTACCCGATAATTCGTGTAAAAAACAGCGTTGGCGAGGAACATCAACGCCAACATTCCCCCAACGCGCCAGTTCCGGCGGAACAACAACACAATTCCAATCAAACCGGGCGTGATTCCTATGGCAAAGAACGCCCGCCACAGATGCACCCCGTAGGCAACGGATTCTTGCCAAAACTCGGTGGGGGTATAGCCCATCATGGAGCCGGAAAAAGCCTTCCCGGAAATAAGCCACCACAACCCATCGGGAGTGTGTAAATTTACCGGAACCAATTCCCCGGCGGCGTTGTAGGTGGCGGCATAGTTAAATTGCGGATTGAAAGAGAGCAGATAGGGGAGATACAAATAGGAACTTAACCCGAGAATAAGTGCCCCTGCGGTCAGCAGGATTGCTTTTGGGTGAAGTGCCTGGCGCGGGGCAACGGTTAGCACATAAAACACACAGGCGGGAGCCAGCAATACCGTGGCGGCATGATGCCCCGCACTTAATCCCATGACCAAGCCGACCATTCCCAGACGGGCAGGTGTAGGTTGGTCGCCCCACCGCAGGAGTAGCCAGATGACCAACGTCATCAAGAAAGCATGGAGGGTGTAAACCTCGGCGATTAGGGACATTGCCCAGAAGAAGGTCGAAAACGCCAGTAAGCCTAACGCCCCGAACAATGCCCAATTGCTCAATCGCCAACGCGAAAGAATCCGCTCCACCATAAAGACAGTTGCCGCCCCGCTGACTGCCGACAGAAGATTCATCCGAAAGCCGACATCGCCAATCGGGATTTGCGACCAAATACGCCCGATCATCAAGTAGAGTGGATAACCGGTGGCGCGGACAATGCCCCCTGTATGTGCCGCCGTTGTCAGCTCGGCACTATCAAGGTTGTAGATAGTAGGAGCCATGGTCAGCAGATAGACCAAGAACGGAACCGCAAACGCCGCTACTGCCCGCCAAGAAATACGGGTAATAAGTTCAGAGCCAAAAACTTTTGCCAATGGATGGGTATTTTGCGAAAGCGGATGGGGGAAAGTGGTCATAGGATGGACGAACCTCCATCGGAAGCGGAAGGGGTCATAGGACGGGTAGGAATATGAGCCAAAGGGCGGAGGCTGTAACCGAGTGTAATCACCGCGCCTACCAATCCGCTCAGGATTAAGAGGGTTAGATACCCTAATGCCAGTGCGAGTGCGCCCGTATCATTGACCCCAAACAACCCTAACAATGCCACCGCGCCGCCTTCGCGCATCCCCAGACCGTTGGGGGTCAAGGGGATTGCCTGTGCCAGTGATAAGAGCGGTACGATGACGAAATAGACGCTCCATGATACCGGGAGGCTGAATGCATAACCCAATGCGATGTAAGAGCCAATCATTACCAGATTAAAGAGCAAAGCGATGGCAAATGCACGGAGCAGAACGGGAGCGGTATAGCCTGTTAGTGAGTGATAAAGACTGTGTATGGCTTTTTGTTTCAGCAGAAAGGCTACGCCCGGGAGTTTCTCTACCACGGTACGTCCCCGTTCGGTGAGAAGTACTGCCAGAATCAGCGTCCCTAATGCGGTTAAGAAAACAATGGTGAAAGTGAGAGGGTTGTTACCGAGGGCAAAAGGGGTCATCACCGCGCCCAACCATAACAATACGATAATCCCGGCAAGTCGGTCCGCAATCAGCGTTCCGGCAATACGGGGATGTGCTGACGCGGTGTATTGTTGACCCAACCGATAGAACTTCACGACATCCCCACCCACACTACTGGGCAAAATCAGGTTAAAGAACCCGCCGACCAGCTCTAAAGGAAGCAACTGCCGTAGGGTTGTATTAATTCCTTGAGCATGAAGGAAGGTTTGCCATCGCACCGTGCGAAGAAGAACCGTCAGTGCGTAACATCCCAACGCTATGGCAAAGAATTGTCCCTGTGCCTGTTGAATGGTTGTCCAAACACGCTCTAAACCAATCGTATAGAGCAACCACCCGACCAGTAACGGACCTATCACCAGGCGGAGTCCGTTCTTAATATGCGTTCTGTTCATCTGTCTGTCCGTTTCCATCCGATTGCCTCTTTTTTTAGGCGGGGCAACCCTGCGATTTCTAAACCCTCTGTGGCTATAGAGGACGTGGCGTTGCCAAAAAATACATTAAAAAATCTATCAATTATTTGAATTGAAGATATTGATACTTCAACAGTTGAGTACTTTATTGTTAGATAGATGCGCCGGAATACCCTGCTTTATTATTACGATTTTAAGACGGTGGTTGCTGTCAGATTTTTGCGGGCAATGGTTCAAAGCGTGTTGAGACCTGTTGTTGCTTCGTAACAATCAACCGTTTCTATCGGTAGACGACTGGCTGGCAACAAAAAAGGGTGCGTGGTGCATACAGACCCACGCAACCCTTAAGAACAACAGTTGTTCTTTACAACCGTTTACTCGCTTTTTCTCCGTCTGTGCGAGGGTGGTACTCACCAAAATGGCTGTTAAGATTTTTACAGGGATTGGTTGAAGGTGCTTTATAGAGAACACTATCCCCACCAATATCTGTTGAGGCTTTCATCCTAAGGCGTAAACAGATTTCTTACTAGTCACAAAGCTACTACTGACAGAGTAGCTATGTACTAGTACGCAGTGAGGGATAAGGTTCGATTTGGGATTTATCTTACAACATTCTCCGGGCGCATTTTATCGTGCAAGGGGATAGGACCTGACCTGTCCGGGTGGCTAGGGGATTCTTCGTGCTCGTTCTATTTTCTGTATTTCGCTTTTGCTGAAACCGCTAGGCTATTTGCCAAAAGCGGTTAAGATTTATGCTTACACAACCCGAAAAGGAGCCGATGATGACGACATCTGCCAACGATTCTACGGAAACCACTGCCCCGGTTCATAACAATATCCGCGCCCAATTGCGCCGCGATGTAACCCCTGAACTCTACAAAAAAATCCGTCGCCTCTGGATCGAACATTCCATAGCCGAAGATTCCCGCGATATTCCGGGCTTAATTGCGACCCTCACCCCTGATTGTGTCTATGAAGTGGTGCAAAGCGGGGTGAAATGGGAAGGGCATGAAGGGGCGGCACGGTTTTATACCGAACTACTGACCGCGTTCCCCGATATTCATTTTGACCTGCAACATATTGTGATTGGTCCGCAAGGGGTGTGGGAAGAGGCACATGTCACCGGAACCCATCTGGGCAAATGGTTAGATGTGGATGCCACGGGTGAGCGGGTTGAATTTGATGTGACGATTCTGTTTCCGTGGGATACGGAAAAGGAACTCTTTAAAGGGGAACGGGTTCATTTCTTTGGCTTAAATCTGACCAACGGCTAACCTACGACTTTTAACCACAGAGGACACAAAGGACACAAAGAACGACCATAACCTTTTTGTTCCCCTTCTTTGTGCGCTCTGGGTTCTCTGTGGTTATTCTTTTAGTAAGGAAAAGATAAATGACTGAAGAAGGGAAGAATCCGGAGCCGACAAAGAAAAAGGGGCTGATCATGGTTCATACCGGGGATGGCAAAGGCAAAACCACCGCCGCCCTCGGTATCTTTTTGCGGGCATGGGGGCGGGAGATGCGGGTAGGCGGAATTCAATTTTTTAAGAATGAGGGTGCCAATTTTGGGGAAATCAAAGCCGCGCAGAAAATGGGCTTTGAACTAACCCCGATGGGGGATGGCTTTACGTGGACCAGCCGTGATTTGGACGAAACGGAAGCCAAAGCGGTTCATGGGTGGGAAGTTGCCAAACAAAAAATCACCAGTGGTGACTACGATATTTTTCTATTGGATGAATTTACCTATGTGCTGAGTTTTGGCTGGGTAGATGTCAATGATGTGATTGAATGGCTGAAAGAAAATAAGCCGCCTATGCTTCATTTGATTATTACCGGGCGCGGCGCACCTCCTGTGCTTATCGAGTATGCCGATTTGGTGACGGAGAGGAACCTCGT
>CBKYSX010000193.1:0-7183 GCA_966690745.1 uncultured Ardenticatenales bacterium | reverse complement strand
GGCAGGACAGAAATCCCCCAAACCCGTTCCCACCCTCAGCAACATGGCAACCGACGAAATGAAGGTGGTACGGGAATATACCGAACTGGAAGGCGGGCAAAATCGCCCGACGCTGAAGGGGGCTGAGGTAGATATCACCCGGTATGCCGATGATTTAGTGCAGGGCTTCGCCGGGTTGTATCGGTTGCTGGTGACGCATCAGGATAGCTTGCTGGCTCCGAAGGGGCCCATTGCGGCTTTCGCCGGGGACGAAGTACGGGTGATTCTACGCCCAACGCGTTTATACGGGCTTTTGTTGCAGGAAAGCAACCACCCTGACTTTCTGCGAAACGCGCTGGATCGGGACCGCTTTTTTGACCGGCTGTGGGTGGAAGCGGTGCATCGTCCTGCTCTTAAACGGGTCATTGCCTCGGAACGCAGTGACCTGTGGCGCGGCGATATTCCCATCTTTACGACCCGCCCGACGGACCGCCATTTATGGGATAGCGAAGGACGTTGTATTCATGACTTTTTCCATCGTCCCAGCCTGGACCTGGTGATGGGCCGGCTCGCTCAACTGGACGAATCCGATTTAGCCCGTCAGGCATGGTTTATTCGGGCTTCGCTCACCACGCTCTCCTTGCAGGCGGGGCATACCCAGTGGCGTACCTACACGCCCACCCCTGCCGCTAGTGTTGTGGGATCGGAAGCATACCTGACGGCGGCGCGCCGAATCGGCGACCAGCTGGCAACCCTTGCTCTCTGGGGCGAAGGGCAGCAGGATGCCACCTGGATTGGCTTATCCCTCGCCTTTAATCGCGATTGGATGTTATCGCCAATGGGGCCTGATTTGTACAGCGGCACCGCAGGCATGGCGTTGTTCTTCGGGTATCTGGGGCATCTTACGCATGAGGAGCGCTACAAGAAGATGGCGCAGGCGGCACTCCATACCATGCAACGGCAACTGGACGAAGGATCAGACGAATGGCTTACAATTGGGGGCTTTGGGGAAATCGGCGGTGCTGTTTATACGCTTACCCATCTTGGGGCACTCTGGCAGGATGAAGCCTTATTGGACACCGCCGTTGCCCTTGCCGGACGTATTCCCAAGATGCTGGCGCAGGACAGCCAATTGGATGTAGTGGGGGGTGCGGCGGGGGCGTTATTAGCCCTGCTGGTGCTCTATGAAAAACGCCCGCTGGCATCCCTGCGAGCGATTGCCGAACAATGTGGTCAGCACCTCCTTGACCATGCTACGCCGATGGCAACCGGGGTAGGGTGGCTGACCCCCGCCAGCCAGGGGTATGCGCTGTGTGGCTTCTCCCATGGCAACGCAGGCATTGCCGCCGCCCTGTTTGCCCTTGCTACGCTGACCGGAGCCACCCGCTATCACGAGACGGCCCTTGCCGCCCTTGCCTATGAACGAAGCCAATTCGTACCCGCTTCCAGCAACTGGCCCGACCTGCGCCATGGCGCGGTTGGCGAGCATGTTGATGAACACATGATGATCGCCTGGTGTCACGGGGCACCGGGGGTTGGATTGGGGCGGTTGCGAACCCTGCCTTACTACACCGATGATGCGATTCATACCGAAATTGAAGTGGCACTTGATAGCACCCTGACGCATGGTTTTGGTATGAATCACTCGTTGTGTCATGGCGATCTGGGCAACCTTGACCTTCTCTTAGAAGCGGGCATCACGCTGAACGACCCGTACTGGCAGACGTGCGCCGCCGAACAAGCATCAGCGATCTATACCAGCATCGAACGGGAAGGGTGGATTTGTGGGGTGCCCCTAGGGGTGGAAACACCGGGACTCTTGACGGGACTTGCCGGGATTGGATACGGGCTGTTGCGAATCGCGATGCCTACGCAGGTACCTTCGCTCCTGATGCTGGCACCGCCCGTGTCGGAACGGGTCTCCTAACGGGTTTTGTGGCAGGGGGGTGCCCCTGTGCCAACCGGGCACCCCTGCACGGACGCTACCTCCTTCCTCGAAACTTCGGCTCGACCTCTGTAAACTGACCCCGGCGTTGTTCCATCGGGGGCACTTTCCCCCATCCGGGCAAGGCGGTTGCCACCATTGCAGGCTCATTGCAGAAAAGACGCAGAGGTCTCGGGATCATTCCTCTTATAATAATCCTATTCCCGGACGATAAGACCCCTTACGCCCAAAATAAAGGGTTGCCTGACAAACCTTGTGGGTCCACTCCCGGGGTGATGCGCGATTGAGGGGATCGCCCCCAGCCCTTGAAGAACGGTGAGGGAAACCCGTGCCCCATCAACCCACTACGGCATCCTGTTCAACCATGACCTGATCGTGAACCGGCACCCCCACCTATCGCTTGAGGGCGAGCGCGTCAATGCCGGGATGCTTTCTCGTTGACCCTTTCCGCAATACCACTCCGACCGGACCTGTAGTTGCCATCGCACAAGGAGTCGTTTCTATGGCACCGCCGGAGCGTGTAACCCCGTCTCGCTCTACCCCCACCCATGCCCCATCCCCGACCCCGCACCCCCCCACTGACCTCCCTGTCTCCTCTGATACAGTACGACAGGCTACGCTTGCTCCGCGTACGCTTCGCCCCGCTCAGGTCCTGCAACTGCAACGCACGTTTGGGAACCGGGCGGTCGCGCGACTCCTGGACGGTACGCCCCACTCCGGGACGCTTCAAGGTCAAGGCAAGGTTGTGTTGCAACGCCAGGTGGATAAGGGTCTGAAGACAGGGACCATCGTCATCAATCCTGATAAGAAGAAGTGTAAGGTGCTCTCTCAGACGACGACCGGCTACAAGCTGGTGATCTTGGGGGAAAAACCCGAAGTCAAGGAATACACCTTTGAAGAATTAAACCTCCCGGAAGAAATCAAGCAACTGCCAAAGGATCACCTGGGAAAGATTTATACCAACAAAGAGATCTCGCCGCAGAAGCGCATGATGCTCGCCACTCAGGAAATTGACATCCTGTTTCTGAAAGCAACCGAGGCCCATCCCACCCTGATTCCCGGGGTCGCCTCGTATTCATGGGTGGCCCTCGGCTCCTACGGGCGGCAGGAGATGTGCCCTTTTTCCGATATTGAGTTAGGGCTTGTCTATACCCCGAACCACTCGAACGTCGATGCGCTCGAGATCAAACACGCCTTCGCCAATCTGGGGGAGCAGGTCTTACAGACGTTGCAGAAACTGGCGGCCTTCATCACATTGGATAGTGAAGGCAACTATCCTTCCGGGAAAGGGGGCGGGGGTTTGATGGGTGAAGCCACGACCCTTCCTGCCTCCATTGCGGTCGCAAGTGTCAGCGAGTCGTGCGAGGCCCGGCATACGATGCTGTTGGATGCCAGGTATCTGAAAGCCGCCGGGATCGGGTGCGATCCGGAAGCATTCAAGCTCTTTAAACAATCGCTGGCAAAAACCACGAGTAAAGCATTGAAAACGCAGGAGAAACAGAGTGATCTGAATGCACGCCATCTGGCACTCCTGGCACTCAACACCTTGCAGGCGGGGATTCTGGACGTTGAGAAAAAGCCCCGGTTTGTGAATGTCAAAAAGAATTTTCGTCAGCCATTAAATTGGGCATTGATGGCACTGTGCGTGAAACACCACCTCTTTGAGCCGAGCGGCTTTATGGAACGCGTGGAAGCGTTGCTAAAACAAGGAGTGCTGGAAGAAGAGATCGCTAAAGCCATTGTGGGGTTATATGAACTGATTTTTACCGCACGTATCGATTTGCACCTGTTTCACGGCGAAGAACTGGATGTGCTGGAAGCGAACCCTGAGAAGAAGGAAGAGACGGGGGGCTTTGAGAAGCAGCAGGTAGAGAAAATCAGCAAGTTTAAAAATCATGAGAAGGTGGTAGGTGACATGGTGAACCTGTACATAAAAGTGGCAGAGGCATTACTGAGCCTTTTGAAAAAACTCACCGAAGAAAAGTTGTAACGCCTGGCACCAACAGTAGCACGGGCGGGGGTGGTGAAGGGGGCAGTCGCGCAGACGGTCGCGGATGCAGGTGCGCGTGACGTACTGCTCGTGGAACCGGCAGATGTGCCAGAAGGGGTAGCGTCCCTAATGGCGTGGCACGGCACCGGGGACGGGGCGGGATGGGCGGTGCAGAGGGCGCGGTGCTGGTATTAACGAATGAGCGAGACGGACACTGGTTAGATCAGTTTGACCGGGCATGGAAGGGTTATATCCGGCATGAGCGTCCCGGCAGGGTGGCGCGGCGGGGGAGACGTGTCAACGGTGACCTCCGGCGGTGGTGGGGGTGCTTGATAGCGGACAATCGAGTTGGTGGACATGGGGCTCCTCCTGAGGAATCTTGGGCATGAATCTTTTATATCAGGCGGGAGGTTCATCACCAAGGGTGGCGACGGGGCGGGGCAGGGAACGAAGGCATCCTGTTCCTCTGCCCGCTCGTTCCAAAAGACCGGGGAACCCTTATGAGGCACCTCAAGCCCTAACCACCGCAGGTCCGCAGGGTTCAACCATCCCAGAGCCCGGGATCGTGCTGGCGCAAGGAGGTCCAGGCTGCATCTCCGATGATCAGCTGGTCCAAGAGGGGCATTCCCTGCCCGTGCCAGGGCGAGGGTCAACTCAAGGTCCTCCGGGGAAGGGATGGTTGTGAGTGGCCAGAATTGCGAACGCATTCAAGCCGATAGCGTCACGAAAGACTTCGGCGGGACGCAGGGCAATGCTATTGATAGTCCCTCGGTAAAGGGTCACCTCATAACGCACCACATGCCGACTGTCGAGGAGGAGGACGACAAACTCTTCTTGTACCACGTCGCCAAACGGATAATAAATATAGTTCATGAGATAATGAGCAGCCATCTCCACGGTAAGCATTGTACCGACACCAGAGGCGGGCTTAACCCAGCGTGATGGAGGGAGGGGTGGGGCGTGCCGAGATTCACCGGACATCAATGCCAGAAGCCCCCGGCACACCGCAGGCGGGCGCGTTTGTTCACATAAAGCAATGGGGTTCATGATAGAAACAACCTCCCTTCCTTACCTCCAGGGCAGGGTGGTGGATTTAGCCGGCTATTAAGGTGACATATGCTTCGAGAATAGAGTCAAGAAGGATGATGTGTTACAGGCAATATCATCCTTCTTGAGATGGCGACGATGAATTGCTGGAAGGCGAAGCGCGAACGAGGAAGTTTCCTATCCTCGCATACTACGGGCGCGGATCAGAAGCGACTTGGCACGGGGATGGGTTCTTGCCTTTAAAATGGTTTCCAACACCTCCCATTCCTCCGGGTTCAAACCCGATGCCATATCTACCGTGATTGCCAGTGCTTCTTCGTACGAAGGCATCTCAAGCAGCATGTCAACGGTTTGATTGAAGTGGCTCGCGGTTTGCGCTTTACGACGGGCACGTGCCTCCTGGTCACGTTGCTGTCCAACGTAACTCAGGATGCCGCCTACGCCGTAGGCGGCAAGTTGCCAGCGCCAGTTCGGGGGGGTGCTTTTGCGTGGGGCTTGATCTTCACTCATCAGGAATCTCCTTGCGAAACGGTACGGCTTGATGGGAAAGGGTCATCCGCAACGGGTGAGTAGGATTGGATGACTTATGCACAATTCTATATAATGGGCATGGTCATTGATTAGGATTTCTACGGTATTTCTAAGCCACTCCAAATGCTTGGGCTTTTAGCATTGAAGTTGACTACGCTTAAAGCCAAGTCTCTCATTTGATATGGATCCACAATTCGAAATTGCCGCCTTACACCGTGCGGTGGCCTGACTTGAGCAATTGGTTGAAACCTTAACCCAGCGCGTTACGGCATTGGAATCCCGGCCGGTGGATACCCAGACTCCCCAAGATCCACACTCATCCTTGAAGGCGGCGGGACCAGGTGCCTTTCACGCCCAGTTGCGCTCCGTCCTGCGCCGCGCCTCGCGTACTCAAGAGCACCTTGCCTCCACCCTTGGAATCACCCCTGGACACCTGAGTAACTTGCTGAAAGGGAGCAAAGGCGAGTTCTTGTCCTATGACTTGATGCAGTAGATTGTTGAAAAGCTCTTAATTGACGGTACGCTTCAAACGATGGACGAGGCACTGAATCTTTTACAGGTCGGCGGGGCACCGGAGTTGAGTGATGCCCAATGGGACCGCATCCGGCAACAGCGCAGTCGTCGATTGCCAGACCTGGTGCCGTCAGTCGAAAAACGTTTTATTTTCGACCTGACCCATCTGAAGGAGAGCGAGCTGGTGCACCGACTCGGCGAGCACACATATACGCCTGCCTTTGTCGAAACCTTTGTGTTAAATAAGGGCGAAGCGACCCAACTGCGTCGTCTCGCCTTGCGAGCATATTTAGCGGCGGGCCTGTGGCACCCCAAACGCGCCCGGTTATTTGAAGATATGGATCGGGATATGCGCAAAGATATGGGAGTGGTTAAACAAGGAGAGGAAGGGAACCTTTGAGGAGAGGAGCCCGCAGATAAGTGCGTTGGCGACGGTTGAAAAACCAAACAAAAAGGCGTAAGGTGAGATGAAGCGCGTGAAGGGAACGCGAAAAACAGCGACTTCTGCGCTTAAGACGCGCCAAATAAGTTCGGAGATTGGCATTGAGGGATTCAATCGAAAAGGTTTGACTTTTGCCTTTAGCAACACGGTGAGGGGCTGGCCATACCACTTCAGAATAGGCATTGAAGCCATCGGTATAGTAAATGTGGGCAGGCGGAAGGGTATCGACAAAGGTTTGTAAGGTTGCTAGGGAGCGTTCGCGTACAACCTGTGCGCCGACAATTAAGCCACTAGAACGCGCCACCGCCATCAGCAGGTAGACGTGGGCTTTTTTTGCCCTATGAAACTAACCAACTCATCCACCTCAATGATGTCCGGTTCTTCCGCGGCGGTCACGCTCGCGGGCAGGTGGTCTGCTTTGGCTTTGACCCAATTCATCACGCTCTGATGATTCACCCCTAACAACCGCCCGATTCCCCGATAACTCATCCCTTCCAAATACAGTTGCACCGCTCGCTCACGCACCTCTGGCGCGATTCCCTGTGGCACTCGCTTTGGCGTAAAATAATGTCCGCACTCCCGACATTCGTAGCGCTGACTTCCGCTATCGTTCCGTCCCGCCCGGATCACCCATCCTTTTTCGCCACACCTTGGACACCTTTCCATCCTCTCCTCCTCCTTTCTCGCTTTCCTCTTTCCTCTATTCTATTTCTACTCTTCCTTTTTCACCACTCCC
>CBKYSX010000192.1:0-7189 GCA_966690745.1 uncultured Ardenticatenales bacterium | reverse complement strand
CGATTGAAGAGGTCAAAGGGGATATGGAAGCCACTGCCCCGATGGATCGTCTGGTGGTGGGCGATGTCGGCTTTGGCAAAACCGAAGTCGCCTTGCGGGCGGCGTTCAAAGCCATTATGGAGGGTAAACAGGTTGCCGTGTTGGTGCCGACCACGGTTCTGGCGCAACAACATTTCAATACCTTTAGCCAACGCCTTGCGCCCTATCCGGTGAAAGTCGAAATGTTAAGCCGTTTCCGCACCGATAAGGAACAAAACGCCATTATCGCCCAACTGGAAGCGGGCGAGGTGGATATGGTGGTAGGAACCCATCGTTTGTTGTCGCAGGATGTGGTTTTTAAGGATTTAGGGTTACTGGTAATTGATGAAGAGCAACGCTTTGGCGTAACGCACAAGGAACGGCTCAAACAGTTCCGCAAAGAGGTAGATGTTCTGACCCTTACCGCCACTCCGATTCCCCGTACCCTGCACATGGCATTGATGGGGGCGCGGGATATGTCCACCATCAACACCCCGCCTGAAGAACGTCTGCCCGTTGTCACCAAGGTGGCGGAATGGGATGACCATTTGGTGCGCCGCGCCATTCTATTAGAACTAGACCGGGGCGGGCAGGTTTTCTTTGTGCATAACCGCGTGATGAGCATTTATGCGATGGCGCAACGGCTGGGAATACTGGTGCCGGAGGCGCGGATTACTGTCGCGCACGGGCAAATGAATGAGCATGAGTTGGAACAGGCAATGCTGGATTTTGCCAACGGGGTCTACGATGTGCTGGTCTGTACTTCGATTATCGAAAGCGGTCTGGATTTGCCCAACGTTAATACGATTATTCTGGACCGTGCTGATATGTTCGGCTTGGCGCAATTGTATCAGTTACGCGGACGGGTGGGGCGCGGCGCACGGCGCGGCTATGGATATTTCATCCATCCCCGCGCCACTCAGATGACATTGGATGCGCTGGAACGGCTGGATGTGATGCAGGAAGCCACCGAATTGGGGGCAGGCTTCCGCGTGGCGTTGCGGGATATGGAAATCCGGGGCGCGGGCGATTTGTTGGGGGCGCGGCAAAGCGGACATATTGCGGCGGTGGGCTTTGATATGTACGCCAAATTGCTCGGGCAAGCGGTGCGGGAACGGCGCGAGGCGCGGGAGGTTCCCAATATTCAGACGAAACGCGCCCGTCAAGAAATTGTAATGCCCGGTCTGCCACCCGTAGATCTACCCTTGCAGGCGCACCTCCCGCCCGACTACATCAGCGATGATGACACCCGCTTACAGATTTATCGCCGTATGGCGGAAGTGACCACGCTGCAACAAGTGGAAGAATTAGAAAACGAACTGCGCGACCGCTTTGGCAAACTCGTAGAATCCGCCGCGAATCTCCTCTATATCCTGCGCCTTCGCATTCTGGCGGCGGCAGTGGGCGTTACCCAGATTGCCCTAGACCCCGATAGTGGCAATATTGCGATTCTCTTTCCCGGTCCCGGTCCTGTCCATCTTCTTCTCGAAAGCCGTTTGCTGGCGGGGCGTGTCAAATTCGGACGGCGCGATGTGCAATTGGCGCGGATTGGCGGTGCTTCCGGCTGGCAACCGGAATTAGAAAATATCCTCCTAACATTGGCGGCGGAGACGAACGTGGTGGCATAACCATTGACAAAGCGGTACTCTACGTGGCACACTATCCATAGGTATGACCAGGAGGGCAAGGACATGGTAGCAAATCCTAAATCCTTTTTCGTCAGTATCGCAGATTATCTCACGGCGGAACGCACTGTGGAACAGAAAAGCGAATACATGGATGGAATTATCACGATGATGGCGGGAGCCAGTCGTGAGCACAACCTAATTTCCGCAAATGTTGTCCGCGAGTTAGGGAATCAACTCCGCAACCGACCGTGTGAAATTTATCCCAGCGATATGCGTGTCCATGACCCTATTACGCGCAGTTTTCTCTATCCCGATGTCGTTGTGGTATGTAATGAACCCATATTTTTAGATCAGACCGTAGATACATTATTGAACCCCATCGTTGTTGTAGAAGTATTGTCAGCCACGACTGAAAAAATTGATCGGGGCAAAAAGGCGTGGGCATATCGTCAAATTGCGACGCTCCAAGAGTACATTTTAATATCGCAAGAGCTTCCCTATATTGAGTGCTACACCAGACAACGGGATGGGGGGTGGTTATTGAAAGATTCTCAAGGGCTAGAGGCGGTGCTTAACCTTGCTTCCATTGGTTGTGAACTTCCGCTTAGCGAAATTTATCTCAAAGTGAAATTTAGTGAATAACTCGTGTTTCTTATTACAGTTGTTCTTATTCACAGCCCTCTCGTAGATTCCACTACATGGAACTACCTTGCTCCAGCCTTGAAACAAAATGGGTATTCGGTTGTCCTTGCTCCATTAAACGATTCCTCCATATCTCCCGAATCATGGTGGCGAGAAGATGTTGAAGCGGCAGTAACTTCTCTGGCGGAACTCTCATCCCCTTACATCTTAGTGGGGCATAGCGGCGCAGGACCATTGTTGCCGCTTATCGGACAACGCTTGCCCACCCCGCCCACAGGGTATATCTTTGTAGATGCCGGTATTTTGTGGGAGCCGAATAGTCGGCTAGGGATGATCGTTGCTGAGGATGAAGTGTGGGGAACTGAATTTGAGGCATACCTGCGGGAAGGCGGTACCTTCCCAGACTGGAAAGATGAACAGTTAGCAGACATCATTCCGAACGCAGAAATGCGAAGAAAACTCATCCACTATCTGCGCCCCAAACCCCTCTCCTTTTTTACAGAAACCCTGCCGGTTCCTGTCGGGTGGGATGGTGTACCCTGTGCCTACCTTCAACTTTCCGATACCTACACGCCTTATGCCACTACCGCACAGGCAAAAGGATGGGTTGTGGAAAGGATGAAGGGTCATCATTTTTCGATGATGACTGACCCGGATGAGGTGGCAAATGTCCTGATTAACCTGTTCAATTTACACAAATAAACGCCAAAATACCCTGCGTATCATGTACCGGATTCCCTTCAAAAGCCTTCATTTACGGGCTTTCAACAAGCGGGAGAAACATCACCTGTTCTAAAAAAGGACGCAATTGCCAGACATTAACTTGTTCATTGGCAACAATAGCAGTACTCCCCATGATTGCCGCTTTCGCCCTTCCCAGGTTTTCCCATTTGGATTGACGGGGCGTAGTGGGTATCGTTAGGTCTACTATATCAGCATCGCCACCATAACATTGGCGCAAATAGTAACCTTCGCGTATCTCAATCAGATGTGGACAACCATCTTGAACCGGATTGTTCACGGATATCTGATAGTGTGGCATGGTTGGGTCGGTAAGGTCGAAAATTGCCAATTCCGTTTCGGATGTTACAAAAAGATAAGGCAATTTCAAGTCGGGTTGTAGTAAATCCAGCGAACTATCCAATTCGCTTATTAAAGTGAGAGCTTTAGGTACCGATATATCGTACACCCCTATATTGTCGCAAAGCACTACCATAATCGCGCCTTCCGTATCTAATCCTGTACATTGCCCGGCAGTCGGCAACGTGACCTGTTGCCCCGCGTGGTCACTCAACCGCAATAGAAAGAGCTGGTTACTGTTTTTACGCAGGGCATAGAGATACCCATTATGCACCGACTCCAGTATCCATTCTCCCTCCAGTGGATAAGTTGCCACTAAAGAGGGTGCAAGTGGCTCCCGAATATCCAAAACAGCGATATCGTTGGGACGTTTAACATACAACTGTTCACCCACAATCTGATACTCGCGAGCGGGGGGCCAAGTGAATTCTTCTTCGAGTACAGTCGTGACAAATCCGGGTACCAGCGGCTCTTCAAAATGATGAATGTCTATACCGGGAGATGTGGTTCCAAATAAATAAACATACTGCTCATTGATCGGAATTGCCGTGTACTGTCGCGGAAGAATATACATCCCTTGCGATGTTACTTCAAACGGACTGGCAAAGGTTATTCGCTCGAGCATAGGGGTATTCCCCTGGGGACCCTGATGGCAAAGATACAGTTCATTGTCCCGACTCCAAATTGTCTTTTCCATATAGGTAAAATAATCAGTTTCACCTATCAATCTTACTCCTGTCGGGGTCATTTCGTGAAGCACCAAACCACGCCAACTTATGCTTGAGCGTGCAAGCACAAGATTGCCATCGTTTGTCACAGGGTATAAATACGTTGGTAAAACATTAACGATTTGTGGGTGCTCTATGTCTTGAATATCCCATACATCTATGTAACTCTGCCCGTTCATAACATATAAATAACCATCTATAGGCAGGGCTACCCCTCCTATCGTTGTCAACTCATGTTTAAATTCAGGAATATCATTGGAAATATCATACAAAAATATGGGCACATGTGTATTCACATCCGCATAAGGAGCCGCCAACAAGACGTTTCTATCAAAAAACAGCTTCCCATAACCATTAAATTCGGTTTCGCCCAAATAAGAAAACCTGTCGTCTGCCAGACTGTACACTTGAAGGATTTGTGTATCGTCACCATGATAGAGGCCGTAAAGTCGGTTTTGATGAATATAAATCTCGGTAAGGGGGGTTAATGTCCGCGACAGCAATAACGGTGTCGCCGGATCGCTAACATCATAAATTGATATCTCTCCATACGGGTCAGCGAGGCGATAGGCACGTGCCAACGTAATCAACCTTGTACCATCGGGTGATAATAGAACTTGATCAAAAAAACGGACATTAAATAGTTCCGCAACAACGCTAACATTGAGTGGATCAAGATATGAAAGGATTCGTATCCGCGTGCCTTCGGCAATGTAGGTATAGTCATTATGTGCGACAATATCCAAGCAACTGTAACCAAAAGTACCGATACGACGAAAGTACGATTGCGGCAAGTCATCATGGGTTGGTGTTGTTAAAGATACGGGCTGGATAGACGAAATAGCGACTTTATCTGTTGCCATCGCGTTCGCATGGTGAAAAAATAGAAGGGGAAGGCACAAAAATCCTACTTGTAAGAATTTACGATGCATGGTTGCACTTAGGCGAATTAACACTAAAGGGTGGCAACTCGCCCCTTCACAACATTGAATTAAAAGTTGCTACACGATGGGGGAATTCTAAACCGCCATCTATCACCTCGTTTGAATCAGTGGCAAGACCAATTGTTCAGAGAATGGCACTCGTACGTGCCACGTCTGCAACCCTTTGTCGGCAACAATTAAAGTATCACCTTGTACAATCGCGTTCGCGTTTTTAATATAGGCAAGGTCAGAACGAACGGGTGCAAAAGGGTTAGACAAATCTACAATATCTGTCGCATTGGTGGCACATCCTCGTAAATAGAATCGTCCCCATAGGGGAATGAGTGTTTTGCATTGAACATTCATAGCATCCGGTTTCGCAACTGAAGTGAGGTAGCGGGGGTCGGTCAGGTCGCTTACATCATAAATCGCAAGTTGGGTAGTGGTCGTTGTATAAAGATAAGGGAAAGCCAATTCAGCCTCGTAAAACTCAAGTGGGGATTCCAGCGACCCCACCAGTACGGGATGCATCGGGTCGGTAATGTCATAAAGCAAAATTTCACCACACAAGGCAACCAGGTAATTTCCTTCTGTATCAAAAGCGGAACAGGCATCCGGACCATCCGTAACAATGACTTTGCCTACATAGTCACTCAAGCGCAGAATATACATAAGGTTGGAAACCGGAAGACGGGCAAAAATATGTCCATTGGCAACCGTTTCTAACTGCCAATTGCCTTCAAATGGCACAACCCCTATCAATACGGGGGCAACCGGGTTGCTTATATCCAGCACCGCAATATCGGCGGCACGTCTTAAAAACAACCTTTGGTCTGTCCTCAAATAGTGAGGGAGCGGGGCTTCTGTAAATTCCCCTTTCAAAACGGTAGTCACAAAGCGGGGGCGGTTTGGCTCCTGCATATCAACGATTTCAATTCCTTCAGAATCTACATCAAAAAGATATACATAGCGGTCATCTACCGCTACACCGTTCTCATACTTTGGTATCGAATACGTACCTTGTGAAGTAATCTCAAAAGGATCGGCAAAAGTTACCTTTTCAACTGTACGTATACCTTCTTGGCTATGGTTGTACCCATACAAACTCCTACCTTCTGTCCATTTGAATTGAACCAGATTATAAAAATAGGGCGAAGTGTCAATAAGTTGCAGGGTCGCAGGAGTGCTAATATCGTACAAGTGTAAACCCGATCCACTCCAAATCATTTGAGTACCATACACCGCCAAGGGATAATAATCGAAATCACTGTAGGTTTGCACAAGTTGCGGGGTGGTGGGGTTACGAATATCCCATATATCAAGATACCCCCCACCTGAATCACCATTTCGCACGTACAAATAGCCATTGGCGGGAATTGCAACACCCCCGATTGAAGGAATAACACTCAAATACGTGGGCGCACTATCATCTGCAACAGAATAAAGCGCGATGCCGCTTTGGCTGTTCGTATTTATATAAGAAGCCACAATCAAGGTCGTTCCATCTAGAAACATCTTTTTCCCTGCAAAACCCCCCGCCATCTCCGTCTCGCCTCGTAATGTTAACTCGTTATTATCCCAGCTAAATATTGAAAGATATGGCTCCCCTCCGACTTCACGGTTACTCAAATAAAGACGATTGTCTAAGACACTGAAGGAAAGAATTTCTTTGGAAAACGGCATCTCTTGCAAGAGACGGGGTGTTGTGGGGTCGCTGACATCATATAGCAAGATAAATTGCTGATAGGATGCATCGGGGTATCGTCCCGTTTTAGAGGATACAATCAAACGTGATCCATCCGGCGATAGCTCTACATTGGTAAAACTCTGGAGGGGGCTAGGATGAAAAATCTCGCTAACCACACGGGTATTCGTAGGGTCGGTATAGGAGAGAACACGGATTCTGCCCTGTTCCAAGAGATAGGCATACTCCCCCCAAGTGGCAAATTTATGGGGGTAATCAAAATCCTCCGTAAACCCAAAATTACCTAGGGGAAGCAAGGGGTGCTGTAAAGGTTGATCCATTAAAAGTGGAGAGGGAATCGTGGTAGTCCCCACAGCTTTGGAAATTTGGAATACATGGGCATTCGTCGTTGTCGCTGTTTCCGTATGACCCAGATAAAGAAGCAAAATCAAGCTTAGAAATGACAGTCGCATGTTATACCCCATT
>CBKYSX010000191.1:0-7194 GCA_966690745.1 uncultured Ardenticatenales bacterium | reverse complement strand
ATGGTCGATATTTACCAGTACAACGCCCAACACCCCGAAAAAGCCTTGCCCGCCGTTGTGGTTGCATTGGACAACTACACCGAATTTATTGAAACCTTCGGTGGCGAACAGGACAACGTAGAAAGTACGCTGGACAAATTCATTGGTATTGTGCGGGAATGTAAACCGTTCGGGGTGCATGTCATTCTGACGGCTTCCGGACCTAGCATTCTCAATATGAAAACCAGCAACCTCTTCAGCGAACGATTCGCGCTGAAATTATCCGACCCCGCCGACAACCGCGAGGTGATTGGTGTTTCGATGCCCGAAGGTCCCGAAATCGCGGGGCGCGGCTATCTGAAACATGATCGGGTGGGGTTGAGCTTTCAGGTGGCATTACCGCTGGAACCGGACCGCGCCAACGACGAAGAAGGCACCAACGAAAACGATGCACTGGAAGAACTCGCGCAGAGCATGAAAGACCACATGGCGGCGAGCGGGCGCAAATACAATCTGCCCCTCAAAGTCGGCTCTCTGCCAAGTTCGGTCCTGTTCAAAACCATTTTTGCGCGGGAACACAACATTCCGGTTCCGGTGGGCGACCCCACCTTTAACGAGCATATCCGCAGGGTGACACGCGAACGGTGGGCGGCAAGTAAAGAAGCGGCAAACGCCGAATGGCTCCGTGTCACCTTCTTCCTTGCCCCCGGCGACCGTCTGCGCGAAATGCGTCTGGAAGCCAAGCGGGACGGGGTTCACGGCTTGATTGCCGGGGGAACCGGGGCAGGGAAATCAGAATTGCTGATGGCGATGATTGTGGGCTTGGCTCTCAATTATGACCCCAGCATTCTGAACTTCGTGCTGGTGGACTATAAAGGGGGGGGCGCGTTCAAACCCTTTGAAGGGTTGCCCCATTGTGTGGATTCCATCAGCAACTTGAACAAATCGGCGGTGCGGCGGATGTTCACCAGTATCAACGCCGAAATGCAACGCCGCCAGAAGATGAGTGCGGATACGGGAACGAAAGACATCGTGGAATACCGCGAAAAAGGGTATCACCTTACCATCGAACCGTTCCCGCATCTCTTCATTATCATTGACGAATACGCGGAAATGATTTCCGACAGCCCTGAATTTAAGGCGGAGTTGGAAAGTATTACCCGCGTGGGTCGCTCGGCGGGGGTCAACCTTCTGCTGGCGGCGCAACGCCCCGTTGGTGTCACCGACCAGATGCGGGCGAACATTAAGTTCCGTATCTGTCTGCGGGTGGAAGAAACCGAAACCAGCCGCGAAATGTTGCGCCGGTCCGATGCCGCCTTCCTGCCCAGCGTTCCGGGGCGGGGCTATTTGCAAGTCGGGAACGAAGGAATCGAATTGGTACAGGTCGCCTACACCGGGGAAAAACACCCCTACGGCGATCTGGTGATGGACAACAATCAGGTTCCCAAATTCTACGATGCCATGGTGGCAATGACGCAGGAGCTCTTAGAAGGAGAATCGCCCCGTACTCCGTGGCCCCCCTTCCTGCCCCGCGCCCTGACCTTCTCCGAAGACCCCGGCGAAGAGTATCTGGACGCAAACTATCTGCCCCTGATGACGTTGGATGGCAAAAGCAAAACCCGCGCCATCAACCCCTTCCTGGATGAATGGTTAGAAGGCAAGGGCAAATGGCATGGTGTGGATTGGACGCGCCATGCGATGCGGGCGATTGTCGGGATGTTGGACGATCCCTACGGCGCACGTCGTCTGCCATTGGTGGTGGATTTCTCCAAAGGACACGTTGCGTTGTTCGGAGCGTCCGGCTGGGGGAAAACGACCTTCTATCGTTGATTCTCTCCCTTGCCGCCACCCATTCCCCCGACGAATTCCAGGCGCACATTCTGGATTTGGGGGGACGCAACCTGGAGGTGCTGACCGCATTGCCGCAAGTCGGTACGGTGATTATGCCGGACGAGGCGGGCTATGAAGAACGGGTGCAACAATTGATGCGCGAACTCAATTCTGTGATTGATATTCGCAAACGGTTGTACGCCGAGCATGGCTACAACACTCTCTTTGAATACAACGCCAACACCCCGGAAAACATCCAACCCGCTATTCTGCTGGTGATTGACAACTTCGGGGAATACATCGAAACCTTTGGCGGCAGTAATTCCAAAGAAGGCGACCCCAACAACATGATGGAGGCGTTGGTGGCGTTGGTGCGGGGCGGACGTGCCTACGGGATTCACGTTGTCGTGAATGCCCTGCGGCTTAATACCCTTTCCGCCAAACTGCTCAGCCTCTTCACCGAACGGTTGACCCTACGCCTTGCCGATGCCGACGATTACAGTGGCATTGTCGGGTCGCGGATTCCCGAAATTGAAGAAATCGGCGGACGCGGTTATACCCGCGTAGACCGTCAGGCACTCGGCTTCCAGGTGGCATTGCCGCCGGGAACGGTGCAAAACGGGCAAATCAAAGGGGAAGCCAAACAGATTCGCGCCATTGGTAAGGTGATGAATGAGTATGCGGAAGCGGGGACGCACGAATACAAAGTGCCGTTCCGTATCTCTGCCTTGCCCCGCGCCGTCATGCACCGTCAGATTATCCAGACCCAATACGAAACCGTACCGGACAAACCGTTGTGGAGTGAAGTCATCAAAGCGATGCGCGAGACATGGGAACGCAACGGGTCGGCGGAACATGCCGATTGGCTCCGCGCCACCATCGGGGTGGTATCGGGCAACCGTAACCGCACCCTGCGCTTAGAAGCCAAGCATGACGGGGTTCACGGGATGATTGCCGGGGGTACGGGGTCGGGGAAATCGGAAATTCTGATGACGCTCATTGTCAGCCTGGCGATGAACTATTCCCCCGAAATCCTCAACTTTGTGTTGGTAGACTACAAAGGGGGGGGTGCGTTTAAGGCGTTTGAAGAGCTTCCCCATTGTGTGGACATCGTTACCAACCTGAACAAATCCGCGGTGGTGCGGATGTTTACCAGTATCAATGCCGAAATCCGCCGCAGACAGAAGATGAACGCGGATACGGGAACCAAGGATATTGTTGAATACCGCAAAAAGGGCTTGCACCTGAATGGGGGCGAACCCTACCCGCACCTCTTTGTCATCATTGACGAATACGCCGAAATGATTGACGACAATGAGATGTTTAAGGTGGAATTGGAAAGTATCACCCGCGTCGGTCGGGCGCAGGGGGTCAACCTTCTGCTTGCCTCGCAACGTCCGAAGGGTGTTACCGACCAGATGCGAGCCAACATCAAATTGCGGCTCTGTCTACGGGTGGAAGAAACCGATACGAGTATGGAAATGCTCCGTCGGAACGATGCCGCCTTCCTGCCGAACGGAATGCCGGGGCGGGGCTATTTACAAATCGGGAATGATAACTTTGAACTGATGCAGGTGTCGTATACCGGGGAAAAAGCCTCTGACGACCGCCCGGTTCCGGCGTTGTTCCCCGACCGTCCCGCACCTCCTGCCCCTAGCGGAGATGATATTCCGCGTCTTTTTGACGCAGTGGTGCAAATCGCGCAGGAACTGGTCGCAGGGAAAAAAACCCGCAAACCATGGCCCCCCTTCCTGCCCCTGAATATCAGTTTGCAATCGTCGCAGGAAAGTGCCGATGGTTTAGGCACCTTCATTCTGCAACCGGAAGTTAGCGACTGGCTGAACAACGAAACGGACGAGCTGTGGAAAGGTGTGGATTGGCGCGAAGAGGCGATGCGCCCGATTACAGGGGTCGTAGATGACCCTGTAGAAGCGACACAGACCCCCCTCCGCTTTAATATGGGGCGGGAACATCTGGTGGTCTATGGCGATGCCGGATGGGGCAAAACCTCCTTCCTGCGGGGCATGATTGTCAGCCTTGCCGCCAGCCACTCCCCCGATGAGTTCCATTGCTACGTGCTGGACTTAGGCGGGCGGAACTTCCGCGCATTGGAAGGCTTGCCCCACATGGGCGCGGTGATTTACGCCGATGAAGAAAATTACGAAGAGCGTCTGCACCGCCTGATGGATCGCCTCAGCCGCCTTGCCGACGAACGTGCCCAGATTCTGAGTGACGCGGGGGCAAACACGCTCTACGAATACAACGAAATGATGGTGGAAAAAGGGTCGCCTATCCTGCCCGCCGTTCTGGTAGCGATTGACAACTGGGCACCCCTGCAAGAAACGCAAGACGCATTGGTAGAAGGGGTAATTACCCCGCTCCTCCGCCGTTCGTTGACCATGGGGGTTAGTTTTGTAGTCACCGCCAACGGACCCAACAACGTCTACAGTAAAGTACAGGCGTTGATGGGGCAACGCATCACCTTCCGTCAGGCACAAACCGACCGTTTGATGGATATTGTCGGGCGCGGCGTGGTGGAGATGGATGAGATAGCGGGGCGCGGCTATATCCGTATGAACCGCCGTCCGGTACTCTATCAAGCGGCACTGCCGGTGGGCATTTTCGCCGGAGCCGAAGGACGGGACAGCCGACCCGAAGCCGAAGAAATGCGTCTGCTGGCGCATAACATGAAGCAGAAGGTGGAAACAGGGTCATTCGTGCGCCGCAATAAGCCCGACCCGATTGAAACCCTGCCTCCGATTGTGCCGTTGATTACCCTGCTGGAAGAAACGCCCCCTGTACGGCGCGGACGGATTGAGTTGGTGCCGGGGCGGGGCAGTAACCTGCGCCCGACGATGATTGACATGAAGCGTATGGGACCGCACTTCGTCGTGATGGGTCCGCCCCGTTCGGGCAAATCCACCACGATGTACAGTATGCTTCTCTCGCTCTGTTACCGCAACGCCCCCGCACAGGCGCAGGTGGTGATTTTTGACCTGACGCGCAAGTTCTCCCGTTATGGCGGGAAACACACGTTGGAAGAATTGCCCCACGTTCTGGCGGTCCTATATGATATTGAGGGATTGGAACACCTGACCAATCAACTCAAAGCCGAAGCCCCGACATTGGCGGGAAGTGACCGTGAAATCTTCGTCTTCATTGATAGCCTCGATGATGCCGTTGAAGACATTGAAGCCAAACGCCCGCAAGCCGCCGACCTGACGATGTTGATTCGCCGTTACGGGACGGAGGGGATGCACTTCATTATTTCGGGCGGCACCAGTTCGGGGATGTCCAGCGAAATGCGCCGCCGGATTCAGAACGTGAACTTCGGCATCGGGTTAAAAACTGCCAACGCGGTAGAAGCCTTCAACATCATGCGCGCTCCCGGTGTTTTCCGCAGTGGGCGCGAACTTCCGACCGGGCGTGGGTTCACCGTGCGATTGGGGCAACCCGTGATGATCCAAAGCGCGACTCCCTATGAAGGGATGGGCGTGGTGGTGCAAACGATTGATGGCGAACCGGACGAAGAAGCGGCAATCATCGAATCGCTGGACAGATGGGTGGAACTGCTGATCAACCGTTACCCCGACCAGAAAGCACGGTGGAAAACCACTGTTGAGGGCGCGGCGGCAACGGCAGAAAGTGGCGAAGGCAAGAAGGATGGTCCCGCCATGCCCGTCCAAAGCGAAGAATCCGCCAAGTTGATGACCCTGCTCCAAAAAGCGATGAAGTACGAGGCGCACCGCTTAAAAGAAAGCGGAGCCGACCCGATTCTGATGACGTTGTTGGCGAAGCAGGAAGGCGGGTTGTACAGCGATGACACCACCGCCATGCACCTGCTGAAAACGGCGTGGCGCAATGAACAGATTGCGATGGGTATGGACATGGAAATGCTGAAGATGATGATGGACACCATGGATGCCAGTTCGCTCAAGTTTACGATTGAGGATTGGGTACAATCCCTGCCCGATGTTGAATTGGAATTGCCGGAAGAGGGCGATATTGTGCAAGAAGCGATTACGATGGACTTTGGTGTCTCCGCTGAAAACGCAGAGAAGGCAAGAGCCATTGCTGCCGAATACGCCGAATATAAAGACAGCGACGAGTACAAAGCCGAGCTTGCCGCCGCCGCCGCGAACGGCACGGATGGCAGTAACGGAAGCCATGTGAATGGCACCAACGGTACGGAAGCCGCCGAAAAGAAAGAAGTTCCCGAAGCGACACCCGGAGATTAGAGATTAGTAGGGGCGGGTCACATACGATAAGGATAAACCTTACCATGCCGATGACCCGCCCCTCGTTCGGAATGGAACCCAACCACCATGCGAACGTTCCACCGGCAACGGCGGGCGGGTCACAAGTTCCATGCCATAGACCCTGGTAAGATGTGACCCGCCCCTACCCTTCTGTTCACGAATTACTGACCACGCGTCACTGCCGTTAGAGGTCTTATGTCTTCACCACGAGTCAACCTGAAAATAGACGTATTCGAAAAAACCAACCAGACCGCCCACGCCTTAAAGGAATTGACCCCGCTCCAATTTATTGGAGCCATTCTGGGGGAATTTCGCGAGCTGGAATATCTGAGCGACAATCCTGCCGATTACCGCCTCGTGCGGGCGGATACAGGCGCACCGCTTGATAATAACTACGCCCTTGCCGACCAGACCTGGGATGATATGCACCTGCGGGTAGAAGAGTTGGACAGCTACCTGCCCGAGGGGTGCGAACGCCCCAGCCAGCCGATTTATCTGCGCGAACTGCGGAGCGGTAAAGCCTATAAAATCCACTGGCATACCGCCATCGTCGGGCGAAGCAGTGAAGGGCAACCCTTTAATCGCCGTATTGCCGTAGACCTTCGCAATCACCCGACCGGGTTGCGCGTTTCCCGCCGCCATCTTCACTTGGAGGAAGATGGGGACAAGTACATTCTGGATATTGTTTCCAACAACCCCGTTACCTTGATTCGGGATAGCCAGGAAGTGATTTCGGGGGTAACGCACGGGCGAATACCCCTGCACAACGGGGATACGATTCGGCTGGATCGAAGCGAGATTCAGTTAAAGTTCATCGTGCGCCCGACAGGGGGTGCATCCGCCCGCCCCGCCATTTCCAACGGGGTCAGCGAAAGACCCGTCGAATTGGAAGACGACGTATAGCCGGGAGTCCACAACGTCCCCGTTGTGGATAATTTATTGCCGATGTATCCATAGCGAGGACGCTATGGACTCCCGGCAAGCGATGGAGCAAATTCTGAAAATCACAATCTCGTCATAGTTTAGAGAAGGATTTTTCAAGTTTTTAACAATCCATGCCATTACAATAAAGGTGGGACATTCTTTTTACGGAGAATGCCCACCTTTTTGGTTAGCACGGCATGAC
>CBKYSX010000190.1:0-7199 GCA_966690745.1 uncultured Ardenticatenales bacterium | reverse complement strand
ACACCCTGGGTAATCACGATTTGCCCCGCGTCTATAGCCAATTCGGGGACGGTGAACACGACGAAGAACGCGCCCGCCTGTCGTTAGCACTTATGCTTACCCTACGTGGTACACCCTTTCTCTATAATGGCGAAGAAATTGGAATGCGGGACTTGCTTTTAGAAGACCCCGAACAATTCCGCGATATGATTGCCATGTGGCGATACAATCTGGAGCAGGAGATAATGGGTACGCCCCATGAGGAAGCGGTTCGCATTGCCGCCCGTGCCAGTCGCGACAAATGCCGCACGCCCATGCAATGGTCAAACGCGCCGAATGGCGGCTTTTCGCCGGAAGGGGTCACCCTATGGCTCCCCATCCATCCCAATTATGCCGAAGGGGTGAACGTCGAAGCGCAAATGGCGGACCCCGATTCCCTGCTGAATTTCTACCGCACCCTGATTCACCTACGGCGGGAACTTCCTGCTCTGATTGAAGGAGATTATCTGACGCTTGATGATAAAGCGGAGGATTACTTTGCCTTCCTGCGTCGTACCGACAAACAACAGGTGCTGGTGGTTCTCAATTTCAGTGGCAACCCCCATGAACTGAGTTTTAATCTGCCTAACCTTTCGCTGAAGTACACTACGGCAGATAAATCGTCGAATTTTCCTGCCCACTTTACGCTTCAACCCTGGGAAATATTGATTGCCGAAGTAGAAGCATAAAAAAGAGGGGCACGATTAAGCATCGTGCCCCTTTTTTATCATCATTATGATGATAAGAGCAGTCGAGGTAAAAAATGTCCAAACCTATAGACTGCTTTAGAGCCAATCGCCAAGCAATTCCTCGCTGACTTCCCAGAACTGTTTTTGTAATGCCTTGTCCTTCACCGCCGATGCAGTGGGCGCAACCCGTTGACGGACAAAATACGCCCTTGTCACCCCCTCGACTTCGGGCGACGTTGCCAGATAGACGCTCGTTGTCGCCCCTGATTCCACACTATCTCCATCCATCCCGTAATGGTCGCGCAACATTTTGGTACCAATCACGCCGGGGTGGAGTGAATTACTGGTAACGCCCGTTCCTTGCAATCGTTCGGCTAACTCGTTGGCAAACAGCACATTGGCAAGTTTGCTTGCCCCGTAAGCGGCATAGGTTGTATACCGCCGTTCCCCTTGCAAATTATCAAACGCAATTCGCCCCTGCTGATGGGTCATCGAAGAAACGGTAACGATTCGTGAAGGCGCGGCGGCTTTTACATGCTCTACAAGATGGTGGGTTAACAGAAAAGGCGCAAGATGATTGACAGCAAAGGTGGTTTCAAAGCCATCCTCCGTCACCACCCGCTTTTTCATCATCACCCCGGCATTGTTAAGCAAAACATCCAAACGGGGCACTTGAGCTTTCACCGCTTCCGCCAAGTCACGTACTTCTGCCATCCGTGAAAAATCCGCCAGTACCAATGATACCCGTTCGTTCCCTGTCGCCTGCTGAATTTCCTCAACGACCCGCTTACCCCGTTCTCTGTTCCGCCCATGCACCAGCACCGTTGCACCCATGTGCGCCAATTCCAGTGCTGTTTGTCTGCCAATCCCATCGGTTGCCCCGGTAACGAGCATATATTTGTCTTGCATGATGTTCCTTTAATAAACCATACGGTTTCAACCTCACGATAACCGTGTTTCTAATTCTTTACCGCCCCTTCCGCAATCCAGCGGCGAATCAACTCAAGTTGTTCGGGCGTGAGCGGGTCAGCATTGGGCGGCATCAATCCGCTTTCGACGTAATTATACAACGCGCTTTCGTCAGGATTACCAGGAACCACCTGATCACCGTTAATACTGCCCGCCATAACATGTTCGTAATCGGTCAGCCACATGCCGGCAATGCCGCCATGACAACTGATACAATTCCGGTTCAGGATGGGTTGAATATCGCTTGTAAAACTGACAGTGGTATCGCCGCCGGGAGTAACCGTCGGCTCCGGTGGTAATGGGGCAAAGGTGGCGCGGGGAATGAGCGAATAATCCACCACATAGGTGGGAATGTTCTCAGATGGTGGGTCGCCCCCACCACACGCCGACACTATTAAAACAAGAACCACTACCCATGCTTTTCTCATCATTCTTACCCTAATGTCGTTTCTGCGTCCTGCTTTCTACGTCCTGTCACGGTATCGTCGCTGTCACGACATTCCCATTTAACGTGACATTTTCCAACCGCAGATTCGCCCCACCTGCCCGGTCAAGGTTGTATCGGGGAAAGTCCTTTAGAATAAAACCAACGAGCGTAATATTATCATTTCGGGTTACAATCCCTATCGGGGTAAAGGGACGGGCAACCAGTTCAACTCCTTCGGCGCGAATCGTAATATTGGCGACATCAATATTCAACACCTCGTAATATTGCCCGGGTGCAATGCTCACCGTATCCCCCGGTTGGGCACGGTCAATCGCATCCTGAATCTTCTCCCCGTTTGCCACGTTAAAGGTGCGCGGTTCGCCGAGTGGTAGAGCGGTTGCCGCTTCAACGTCTGCGCGTACTGGATTCTTCAAGGGTTGCACGGTTATCAATCCGCTTGGCAACGTATCGGGAATCTCCGGCAGGTTACTTTCGTCGGTCAACGCCAGCAAAAAGGCTTCAAGGTCATTCAACCCGCGATTGTTGAGATTAAAACTGTGCAGGTTTTCGTCCAATGCCGCACGGGAAACATTCAGATTATCCCCCCCACCATTCAGGTAGAATGAGATCGCATCATTCAGATTTTGCTCCACCCCACTGTGCATATACGGCGGACTTAATGCCGCATTACGTAAGGTGGGTACCGCAAACGCGCCCATATCGGCGGGGTTGTTGGTGATGCCGCCCCGTCCTGTATCAAAAGGCTGTGCGCCATCCTCCGCCCCGATAATCTTAAATTCTTCAGTGGTAAAATCCGGTAGTTCGTGGCATTGAATACAGTTGGTATCTGTGCCTCTAAAGATCTCAAATCCCCGCCGTTGCGACCCGGTGAGGGCGTAAAAATCCCCGTTGGCATAGCGGTCAAAAGGGGAATCGGTGCTGGTGAGGGTGCGTTGGAACGCGGCAATCGCACTGGCGGCATACCCCGGCTCTATCCCACCATAGAGTTGTGTAAACATCTCGCGGTAGGTTTCATTCGCCTCCAACTTTTCCATCATTTCTTCGGGGGTACTGCCCATTTCGTCGGGGTGGAAGAAGGGTCCCTCCAACATCTGTGCTTCTAATGTGGTGACGCGCCCGTCCCAAGTCAGATGGGATTTATAGCCTACATTCCATAGTTGCGGAGCGTGTCGTCGTAGCGGAATCCGCGATACACCGACAGCCCGCCCCACCCCATCTCCAAAGCCCAAATCCGGGTGATGGCAGGAGGCGCAGGAAATCGTATTGTCTTTACTCAATAAAGGGTCGAAGAAGAGCAATCGCCCCAATTCAACCTCGGCGGGGTCGGCGGCGGGCAATTCCTGCCAGACCATTTGCTCTGCAAGGTCAGCGGGTACACCGGCGGCGGGGGCATTGCCAATTCGCACCTGCAACGCGTCCCAATCCGGCGCACCATCGGTTTGGGTGGCACAGGCGGTCAGGAGTAAGAAAACGAGGAGAGAGAAAAAGCGGGGATTCATAACCGTTGAATGGCGGCTTCTGTGGCGGCGACCAGCCGTTGCCATGCGGGAAGTTGATTGATAGGACCATCAATATCTATGTCACTTAGCAGTTCTTGATAATACTGTACAGAATTTCTTTTTAATTTTTCTAAACGTTTACCTCTTAATTGCGAGGCGGTTTCCATAATTTTGTAAAGCCGTTCCTTTGGATTGGCGAGTCGTTCTAAGTGCTGAAGTTTTGGTAAATTAAGTGGAATTCGACCTTTTGGATTTCCCACAATAGATCGAATTGCTTGTGGGTCTACCATCGCCCATGCCTCTGTTTCTTGAACCGGAATCACAGGAACATAGATAATAGGTATGCCTAATTGCTCAACTCTCTGCACTATTTCGGAGTATCGCGGGACATGATTACGGTTATCTGAATCTTTATGCAGGAAAAAAATGTTAATGTTCTGGTAATATTGCGTTGCTTTTATTAGTTTTGAGGAGAAGTTATTTAAAGTTTCTGGTTCCCTCTTGGAAATTTTCTCCGATTGGTAGATTTGACCATTAACCTCAGTCACGTATTTTCGACACAGCTTTTCTAAGGGTGTAAGCAGTCCTGCTTCTGTTGGGCCTTCTGAAATTAGAAGAAATCGAACCGCCATCTTGTACATTACTTTGACTCCAACTCCATGTCACTTGTAACATCAGTAGGGCTAACCAAATAATCCAGCAAAAGCCCTTTTCCCACGCCTTTACCTTCTACATCTCGCCATGTTCCCACTAAAGGGTATAAGCGTAATGCTCTTGCATTTTTGCCCTCTCGTTCTGTTAGTGCTGTCGTTGCTAAAAGCAAGTCTTGAGGTTCTATAATCTGAACAAGAAATGGTGAATGCGTAACAAGAAAAACTTGACGTAGAGGGTTGTCCACAATATCTTCTGGAAAGTTGGGGTCGAAAGCGATAGATTCCAATAAATTTAGAAGATCTTTTAGTTTTCCGGGGTGAACCCCGTCCTCTGGCTCCTCAATACATATAGATCTAACTGTGCTATCTTCCGATAGCACTGCTAAAGCAAGGATTCTTAATGTACCATCAGATAAACTTTGTGCAGGTAACCAAGTACCCCCTTTTTCCTTTATCTTAAGCGTTAAAATCTCTCTTACTACATCTACATCTACTGTAATCTCTCTTATTGGTAAAATAGGAGTAAGCTTACTTACTAAATGTGCATAGAACTGCTCTGGTTCTCGATTATCAATGTGAGAACGGCGTGATAAATCATATACAGTAGTTGCCAATCCCCCGCCATCACTGTTCATAAATGGATATGTTACGCTTTGAAACGTCCCAGACCGACGTATGGAGTCAGGCAAAAGCGATATTAACCTAAAACTTGCAAGTTCCCATTTCACTGCAAGTCTGATAGGGGTTAATGCACTGTTAGAATTCGATAAAGCGGTGCGCTTCATTGAAAAAACTTCTATAGAAGTTTTTTCCTCTCCCTCATTTATATTGATAGTACTATTCGTCCTATCTGTGGATATGTAATAAATCTCTTTATCCCTAACTATGATTTGATCTTTCATCTCCTCACTAAGGAATAAAAGGTTGTTAATTAATTTATCTCTGCCCAGTGATTTCAATTCTTCTGATATCAAGTGTAGTTCACCAAAATGACGATTATTAAGAGGGGGAATATATCCAATTTCAACTTGGTATCGAACGTAATTAGATTCTGTTTTCCCTTGCCTCCCAAGCTCATCCATAACATCTTTTTGAATTATCATTTCTACAGCAATCTTTATGCGGTTAGATAGCCCATTGCTAGAACCTAGCCAAAAGAGATCGCGTGTATCAATGAATGTACTACCATTGTTATTACGAATTTGTTTTGCGGCTTCCGTCAGAGAGTAATTAGCTAACAGCGACAAAAAGCGAATCGCATCGAAAACATTCGATTTCCCCACACCGTTCGGACCTGCGATACAGTTGAATGGACCAAAGTCCACGCTGAAGTTAAGCAGATTTTTGAAGCCATCTACTTCTAAACGGGTAATCATGAGCATCTCCGGGAGAACGGGGTGTGAACGACTCCCCCCATTTTAATCACCAGTCCGCATTTTTGCTACCATGCGCTCTATCGCGCCCCTCAGCAAACTATCCGATTCCAGATGGTTCGCATTGGCATGGTTGGCGAGGGCAAACAACAAATCGCCCAACGCGGCTTCATCCGCAGGGTGATTTTGCCATACATTAAGAGCAGTCGTAGGGTCGGGAATAGCCCCCCCCGCTTTACGAATTCGTTTGCTGATTTTCTCAGCCCGCAGGAGTGAGGGGAATCCAAGAGGCACTTCATCATAGACATCTTTCGGGGTACTGCCTTTATCTACCTTTTCCTGCGCCTTAATCGTTTCCCAATTCGCCAGTACTTCGGTAGACCCCGACACCTCTACATCTTTCCAGACGTGCGGGTGTCTGCGAATCAATTTGGTGCTGACTTCATCAATCACATCATGCAAGGTGAACAAGCCTTCTTCGCTTGCCATCTGTGCGTACATGGTTACCAACAACAATTGGTCGCCCAACTCCTCGCGCAGGGCATCGGTATCTTCCCGTTCAATGGCATCCACCACTTCGTATGCTTCTTCCAGAATACTGTTCCGCAGGGTCATAAAATCCTGTTCGCGGTCCCACGGACAGCCTTCCGGCGCACGGAGGTGTGCCACAATGTCTTGGAAATAAGGCAGTGAGCCTTGTCGTGGCAAGGGTGGAACCCACAGCGATGTTCGCAAGCCGAACACCTCCCGTTGGTCTAATTCGTACAAGGGCAGGGTAAGCGTAGCCCCGTCTCCTTGCAAAAGGGTTACGGGGTGTTCATCAGGGTAAAGTTCCATCAACAACAATTTGGTATCCGAAGCCACCTGACGATTGTACACTTGGGCAATCAATACCGGACGGTCCCCATCAAAGGGCGGATAATAGCGGGCGGCAAAGGTGGTTGCATCAGCAATCTGAACCCCATCCAGTGCGTCTGCCCGTACCGCTGACAGCGACGGTTCAATAAAACTAACCCCTTCCACAATCTGTACCGGAATCCCTTGATTGTCCGCCAGTCGCACGATCTGCTGAACGGCACTTTCCCCTACAAAAGGATGTCCGGGTACGGCATACAGCACCCCTTCTTCCCGTTTGCCCAATTCAATGACCTTCTCTGCAATCGTTTGATAGACCGTTGCAAAATCTTCCGCACCATCATATATCTCGTCAAAAGAATGAATACTGATGTCTGCGGGCAATTCTTCGACAACAGGATGATGGCGGGTACGAAGCCATACCTCGTTACAGGCATTCAACGTTTCCACCGCTTCTAATGTCAACTGTTGGTAAGAACCCGGTCCAAGACCGAGAATCGTAATTCGGGGCATAAGGTTTTCTGCGATAGAGGTACTTGTTATTACAATGCGGAAAGCGGAAAGCCGATACAACATCCATCTACTCTCGGTTGTCCGAGCCGATATGATACACCGTCCCGCACGAATCACGGTAATGACCAAACTTAATCCAAAAGCACCCTTTCTGGAACTCAACTTTTATTTCAGCCACCGTA
>CBKYSX010000189.1:0-7222 GCA_966690745.1 uncultured Ardenticatenales bacterium | reverse complement strand
ACGATATTCGGGTGGTACGGCATGAGCGGGCAGGAAAGTGGGAACTACGGTAACAGGATGGCGGCGGTTGACTTCCCAAATCGCTTCCAGATGGCGCAATTCGCTCTCTGTATCTAATCCATAGCCTGTTTTTGCCTCAACAGTGGTACTCCCGTTTTTTAACATCGCATCCAATCGGGTATGTGCCGCTTCTACTAACTGTTCCAATGAAGCGGCGCGGCTTCGTTGCACCGTGGATAAAATGCCGCCCCCTTGCGCCAGAATTTCCTGATAGGTTGCGCCCTGTAACCGCAATTCAAATTCATCTACACGATCTCCCGCAAAAATCAGATGGGTGTGCGGGTCTACAAAACCCGGCACGATGGCTTGTCCGTTGGCATCTATGGTTTCGGCGGCAGTATAGTCGGGCAAGTCGCTTTCCATGCCCACCCAGACCACTTTGCCGTGATGAATCAACATGGCGGCATGTGCTATCAAGCCAATATTGGCGAGTGCGGCGCGGCGTTTGGGGGCGGGTCCCGGTACAGTGGCAAGTTGCCCGATATTGCGTACCGCTACATCTACATTCAGCATTGAATCTCCTTATAAATCATAAGTTATTATGAGGTTGATGGCGTAACTGTAGGGGCGTACCCTAGTGGTCGCCCGCCGTTGTCCCTAACAGATGGTGTTACGGCGTTATTTTCTTACCTTCCATAATCCTCATGCCGGTGTTGTCGTTATCAAACCAGGTGGAAAGGGCAGAAATGAATGTTCGGTTAAGGCAAATATGAAAGAAACCGAGTTTTCCACGGCAGAAACTCGGTTTCGCCGCCCGTGCAATTCTATTTTCTCTCCACGAGGCTTATTGCCATCTGGTATCAGTCGGCTTGAGCCGACTTGATGCATCAGTGGGAAGTTGAAACCTCACATAAAAAATCAGAGCAGGTGATATACACCCGCTCTGATTATACGTGGAACTGCGAATGGGTTTAGATTTTACCCATTCCTATTTCTGAACGAGAGGCAGGTAGGTTTGGAGTTTATTAAGGAAATCCTGCCAGAAGCCGTTTCGCACGGAATAGGTGGGTCCGCTAAAACTCCCGACAATCGGTTGCCCGACGGTGCTTTTTAAGGTATACGAGGCACTGGACATGACGTTCCCGCCCCCGGCAACCACGTTCCAACTGATATTGTAATTGCCGCCGAATGCCCCCGCCGCCATTTCACGCAGTACGGCTTGCTCCTGCGCTTTGGTTTCGTAATAGGTAGCAGTGGCAATGGCGAATGTACTGCCCATGAGAATGGCGAGGGCAACTACAATCCCCAAAAGTTTATGGCGTTGCATAGTCCCTCCTTTATTATTGACCACCGAGCATGACCCAGACCATGCCGTTGGCATCGGGCGCACTCATTACGCGGGCAGGGGAATTACTGCTGTCGCCGCGACCGGCAAGTACCATCGCACCATCGGTTCCGGCGGTTAGATAATCGCCAATAGCGACTTCCGCGCCATCGGCAAGTTTTGCCTGGAACAAACCACTGACTCCAACCGTCAAATAGCCACCCGCAGGGGTATTGCCGATTGTCCGGTCAGGTGCAGAGGCATCCGGTTTCACAGGCTCGGAAGCGGTTCCAACAGAGACTCCAACCAATACATCGCTTGGTGCATCGGCGCGGCGGACTTGCAGTACGGGATACCCTGCTTCGTTGGTAGCAACCCCTTCCACTGCCACAAAGTCGCCGATGGCGATCGTTTCACTACCCACATTTTGGGCAACTTCGGCACTGCGACATCCGGTACAGTTGCCTTCTACATAAATCCCGATACCTCCAAAGAAAGCGGCGGTGTAGAAGCTGGCATTGTTGGTGTCCGTTCGTAAACCGCGGTAGTCTTCTGTGGAAAAACGTCCACCATAGGCGCCTGCCTGCGATACGCCTACAACCCCTGCCGCTTCGGCATTTTCGGAGAAAGTGGAGCCGACAATCCCGCTCCCTCCACCGGTACCAGAGAGGCTGTTACCAACCAACAATCCCGCGCCTGCATTATCATAGGAAAGAAGCGTACGGGTAATTTCTTCCGAGGCACCAATCACCGCCCCAGAAACCAATGTCCAGGCAAATGGCGCACCTTGCAAGCGTTGGCGCGGGGAGAGCACTTCCCCATCAATCTCAACTTCTAAATAGAGTTCTTGCGCCGTGACATCTGTTGGCAAATCTTCGCCGCCAAAAGAGGTGTTAAACAGCCCGTTTTCCACTTCCAGCGTACCGCTTTCGGTGTAAACCGCCGAGCCGCCTGTGGCAGAGGTAAAGAACCGATAGGTAACAGGGTATGCACCATCGGGGACACGGGTATTGGTGGAAGAAGTAGTCAAATAGCCTTGATAGCTGGTGGTAGGATTATCAATCCCACACCCTACCAGAAATAAGGTGGTAATCACCGCCATAACCGTAACGACAACACGCAACGACGAATGGGTGAGCATAGAGACTCCTTTTCGGACATTTGGAGAGGGGGGCAATAAAGACGATCCAATGCTACCTTCAATCGGGGGGAGTAAAATCAGGTAGCATCCACGAAGTAAAACGCCTCAGTAAGCGTTTTTGGCAACGACGGGGCGTTGTCGGGCAGATTTATCATCTGCCCTCTATCTAGTCTAAACCTGCCAGTAATGATTCGTCAACCCACCCCCTGGCAACGGCGTGGTGGGCATGATCGCGGGTTTCTTTTGCCACAACGAGGGGAAGCCCTTTGGCAACGATGGTGTTGATCAGATTTTTGAGCGCGTTGGCTTTTTTGGGGCGATAACTCACATCCCGAATATAAATGGCAAGGATGCGGTTGGGGTATTCTTCCGCAATAGTAGCGTAAATCGTGGTATCTTCTTGTCCGCTGTCGCCAATTAGAATAAAGGGCAATTCCGGGTAGGTATTGAGGATTTGCCGTATGGCTTTGAATTTATGGGGACCATGTTTGGTGGGGAGTACTTCGTCGTTGGTGATGCCCCAGTCCCGCAACATCAGTGGACCGGGTGGAATGTGTCGCAGGTTCAGAAATTCATCCAGCATATCATAGAGATTCCACGGACTGCTGGACACATAAAAAATAGGGTTGTTTTCTTTTCCTGATACCCCTTTTTGCAAGGCATGATAAAACGCAGGAACATTGGTATAGGCAGTACGGGTGTGGGCATTGCCCATAAATACCGTGCGTCCCATCGAAATCATACTGGTGGCATGGGTATGGACAATAGTGTCATCTACATCGCTAATAATGCCGAATTTGGCGGAAGGGGGTGGAGCCAGCACCGTACCAATCGTGTTTACCGGTTGTTTGCCTTCGCGTACAGGCGAAATCAACTCCAATTCAACGGGATGCCAGAGCGTATCGTCGGGAAGCGGTTGGGGTGGGGTAAACCAGAGGTCAAAATAGCCCTCTTCATCAGTAACGATGTGTTGCTCCAGCCCTTGAAATTTTGCTTTGATGACGGCTCCCGGCACTTCATCACTTTCAAAGCGTTTGTAGGTGTTCACCAGATTGCGCCAGCGCGAATCTTCAGGAGTTGCAACTGAAATTCCGTTGTCTTCCAGCACGCGCCCCTTTAGATAAAGCCGTTGGGCAGTGCCATAGCCCCGATACGCCACCACCATCAGTGGGTCGTCGCGGTCATAACGGCGCGAGAGCCGTGCCTTGATTCGGTCAAGCCGATTTTCGGTACGATGCACAATGCGTCGCCAACTCATGTAATCTGAACTCCTGTGGTCAAAGATACTGCATAGTGCATATTTCATAAACGACAAGTCAACCGAACCATTTTTGTCGTTTATGCACTATGTACGATGCAGTATGTAGTTCTTGTCGGGGTCAATCCCGCCTTTATTTCATCTGCCGCCAGACCCGCCACCCGCGCAACCCCACCCACGCCAACGCCGCATAAATCAGAATATACCCACCATCCACCAACACATGAAGCCACCATAGCGGATCATCCCACCCGCTATAGGTAGCAACCAGATGGTCGAGATGGAACAGGAGCAGACCCACAACCCCCAATACAAGTGATAGGGCAAGGTCTCGATGAGCAGGTTTCATAAAAGGCAGTGATTGGTGACAAGTGAACGACAATGATATCAGAAACAAATTGTAGGGCGGGTCAGTTGGTTCATTTTGGATGCATCGCCATTCCCTGACCCGCCCGCCGTCGGTTGTAGATACACCCTGTATTGACAAAAAAGGATGGCGCAGGAAATCCCCCTCTTGGGAAGAGGGAAGAGGGGTGGGTTGTCGTTCCCTCCTGATTTAATCTTGTTTGTCAGTACAACACACCAATAGGTAGGCGTAAAAACAGGTCAAATCGTATCGTGTTGTGTCCCGCTTTCTGCGTCCTGCTTTCTGTCGTACCGTATGGTAATAATGGTTAGGTGAAAAAGCAAGCCCTATCGGATAGCAAAGACAAAGGCATTTCCATTCTGATAGAGCAATTCTACCGATGGGTTCTCTATCAGGGTGGCAGGGTCAAGTGAACCGCCGCGTGTCCCGATGAAAATATGGGTTGCGCCTTGCGACTTGAGCCATTGAATGGAAGTGGGGTTGCGCCAATCGGTGATGGTGTTGAGTTCTTCATTGAAGGCAACCACCTGACGGGTTAGGTCGGCGTTATATTCGTAATCGGCGGGTGGCGTTTTGCTGGTACGGTGGGTCAACGGCACAATCCACGCTCCACCATCTGCCCCCGACCATGTATTGCCCAACCATTTCCAGCTGTTGACCACAAACACCGCTTCTTGCGGGGTATTTGCCGCCACCCATTGCAAAGCGGGGCGATCATCAGGATAGGCGAGAATGGTTTGCGGATTCAGAATCGTGGTTTGGAAGCGTATCCCGAACAGGAGCAACAGGGCAATTCCGGTATACAGCAGGGTGTTGCTGACCACCACAAGGGGCGGACGGGTTGCAATTCTGGATTGTATCCACACCCACAGCCGCCCGAATACTGCCGCCAACATAACGCTTTGCGGGAAAAAGAGGGTAATCACCATGCTGTTGAGATTCACCAGCCAACTTTCGGGCAAGCCCACCCGCTCCCCGGCAAGGGTGCTAAACAGGAATCCAATCCACAGGGCAATATAGAGCAGGGATGTGGTCCATCCCCGTTGGCGGGCGTTAATAAGAATGACGAACAGGGTTGCCACGATAGCGGCAATCGCAAAATATTGTTCCCACCCTGCCAGATAATAGCCTGTCGGAAAGGTGTTGTAATCGGGAATATTGTTGAGAAAAACAGTGGGCGAGGCTTGTCTGGGCAGAAGATACCAGACGCGTGGCACTACGAACAATCCGCCCACAATTCCCGCCCCCGCCAGATAGCGGAAATTGCGCCCTTTGTTCCAGAGCCAGACCACCAACGGCAGAGGGAGCAAATAGAGAAAGACGCGAATGTGCGCCAAAAACAGCCCCGCCGCCAAAATCCCCACCATCCACCACACCCCGCGCCAGCCCCGCGCCCCGGCAATCAGCCGAATCATCAGCCCTGCCAATGGCGGTAAAATTAACATCCCCGTCAATTGGGTATAGCGTCCCCAGGTGGCGTAATAGCCCGGAAACAGAAACGGGAACGCCACCAGAAATGCCGCACCCACCGCCACACTTTTGCGGCGGCTGATGAGCCATGCCCCCGTATAGACCGCAAACGGGGCAAGCGCGTTTAACAATTGCCCCAAAGAGAGCAGAAGCGAATCCAATTCCCACCCCGTCATCAATAGTAGACTGGCGGGGATGGTGTGAAAACCAAAGTGATAGGGAAAGCGGTCTATCGGAAGAAGCGGCGCGTAATCGGTCAGTACCTGCCCTTTTTCGACCATCAGGGTCGTAATCAAGGCATGACGAATCGAATCCACCCAGGGGGGGATGGTCAGGTCACGAATGGCGAGGAGGCGCAGGGCGAAGGCGAGGAATAGCAGAAGGGAGAGCGGAGAAAGGAGTAACCTCACCCCCCTGCCCCCCTCTCCATTATGGAGAGGGGGGGAACGGTGGTTTTGGCGAAGGGTCAAAGCGATAACTGTGAGCCATCCCAGAATAAATACCGCCCACAATATCCATCCACTCCAACGGAAGCCCACCAACGAGAGCCACATCCATAACAATGCCCACACCGATAGCCCCAACCCCAACGCAATCCCCCACCACGCGGCGGGGTCTATACCCTGTAGGATCGAAACCGGGTTTCTGCTCGTCTTAGCATCAAAAACTCGGTTTCTTTTGCCCCCATCCTGTAGGGGCGACCCTTGTGGTCGCCCCCGCCATGATTGACTTATCGTTAAAATCAACACCCCCGGCAACGTCATAAATCCCAATGCCAACACCCATAATCCCCCTTCTTGCAGGGTACGGGTGGCAAGATAGAGCAAAGCATCGCTCCCCAACAGTTGGTATTCGGTGGTAAGGTGCAACACCTGTGCGGTGGTTTCTGCCCCTGTAACCGTTAGCGGATTCTCCTGTCCCAACGCCGGAAGGGTATACCCCCACAATGAAAAAGGGTTGCCTGCCGTTCCCGTTGCCCGCAGAGTATAAGAGTGCCCTTTGGAATCAGGCAGAGGCGACATCTCCAATGTTAGAAATTGATTGTGGCTGAGCGATTGGCTTTCAAAGGTTTCGCTGACAATGGACTGCCCCTGTGCATCCAGCAATTCAAGGGTCAGCGTCCCGGAAGCAGGGGCAGGGTCATAGCGGGCGAGTTGCAAGTCAATCGTGGTTAGCCCATTGTGGCGAGGAGTGATGGTTTGTTCCACCACGATACCATCCGTCAGGATGGGCAATGCCTGATTAATACGGGGTTGTACCACATCATCGGCGAGGATGGGCGGAAAAAAGGGAGTAAATATCACTATTACAATGGCGATAACGATAGCGAGGAGCGGGGGAAGGATTTTGGTCATACCGGATTATAGTTTGAATACAATATCGTAGGGGCGAAGCATCCCCCACAATTATTACGTGGTGAGATTTTCCTTACACAGCAACATAAATGGAAGGATGTTTCAGAGTTGGGATGCTTCGCCCGCCGTAACGCACGACGATTAATACGGTTCCCTTTTGCACGACAGGGCGAAGCATCCGTTTTCCCCCACATCCGCCCGTTCATAAATGGGTTCCATGACGCACCGGCACCATGTAACAAAGTCGGGCGGATGCTTCGCCCCTACGATCAATCCTCAACAATCGCTGCCTCCAATGCCGCCCACG